>CADCWK010000360.1 GCA_902806375.1 uncultured Thermomicrobiales bacterium | reverse complement strand
TGCAGCCAGGTCCGGTTGCGGGCGCCGCCTCCGACGGCGACCAGCCGTTTCGGCGTCGAGCCCATCGCCTCCATCGTCTCCAGGTTGTGGCGGACGCCGTAGGCGGTCCCTTCGAGCGCCGCCCGGTAGAGGTCGGCCCGGGTATGGTCGAGGGTCAGGCCGGCGAACATGCCGCGGGCGTCCGGGTCGTTGATGGGCGTCCGCTCCCCGGCGAAGTACGGTAGACAGACCAGCCCACCGGAGCCCGCTGGTGACGTCGCCGCCAGGTCGGCCAGCGCCGCGTAGGCGTTCGGCCCGCCGGCCAGCCCCGAAGCGGCGACCCCTGAGCCGGCGCTCGACTTCGCCCTGGTCGAGGACGTCTTCGATTCCTGGGTGCTCTCGACCGGCCAGACCAACTGGGTGGCGATCGACCTGGAGCCCGGCTACTACGTGGCGCTCTGCTTCATCACCGACCCGGAGTCCGGCGCACCGCACGCCATGCTGGGCATGATCGAGCTGTTCGAGGTCGTCTAGCCGTCTCACGGAAACGCTCGGACGACGCGCCCCGCTTCGACTGGCTGCGGCCAGCCGGGGTGGGGCGCGTCGCGTGGGTGCCAGCGGGAAGGCACGGGTCCCGGGGTCGCCCATGACCGGCAGCGGTCCGGTCCACGCGGCCGGGCCGGCCCCGCCACGGTCACCGCGACGACACCGTTGCCGGGTCTGCCCTCTGATACCCTACAGCGACATTGCCAATAGGGGAGGCACCATGGCGACGATCTTCTGCCCGGCCTGTGGCCACGAGAACGACGAGGCGGCGCGGTTCTGCGAGAACTGCGGTCGGGCGCTGGCCGACGTCTCGGCCACGCGGGCGGCCGTCCACCCCGGTGGAGCCCGGCCCGGGAGCGGGGCGGCCGGCGGGACCGACGCCACCTGGGACGCGCCGGACCCGACGCCGGCCCCGACCGGGATGCCCGGTGGGGTCAGGGACGATCGCCTGCTGGACGACACTGGCCTGCCCCTCGGCGATCCACTCGGCGACGACCCGAACGCCGAGCGCCAGCTGTGGCGCGGCCGGCCGAGCAAGCTCTGGTCGCCGCGCATGGCGATCACCAACCGCTACCGGCTGACCGACCAGCGCCTCCGCTGGGAGTACGGCTTCATCGGCCGGCGGATCGAGGAAGTCGACCTGTTCCGCGTCAATGACGTCGCGGTCAAGCAGGCGGCGTTCGAGCGCATCCTCGGCTTCGGTGACATCACCGTCTACATGACCGACGCGTCGTCGCCGGAGAAGATCCTCCACAACGTGGTCGGGCCGGACCGGGTCAAGGACCTGATCCGGGACGCCGTCCGGCGGGAGCGCCAGCGGCGCCGGGTGATCGTCCGGGAGGACATGTATGGCGACCAGGACGAACCGATGTAGCCGGTCTGGGACATCATCGGCACCCGGCACGATGGCGGGTATGGGCGATCGGGATCGGCAACCGGGGACATGACATGGCACAGACGGACACGGCGGCGCTGCATGACCTGGCGCGGCGCTTCTTCGACGAGGTCTGGAACCAGGGCGACGAGTCGGCGATCGACCGGTACATCGCCGAGCACGCCGACGGCAACGACGCCACCTTCGGGATCGGCCGCGAGGGCTTCCGGACCCAGTGGCGGCAGTGGCAGGCCGCCTTCGAGGGCCTGCACTTCGCCGTCGAGGACATCGTCGCCGAGGGGGACCGGGTCGTCACCCGCTGGACGCTGACCGGCCGGCAGACGGGTGAGTTCCTCGGCATCCCGGCGACGGGCCGCAGCATCTCGGTTGGCGGGATGAGCCTCGACACTGTCCGGGACGGCGTGCTGGTCGCCGGCGTCGATGCCTGGGACGAACTGGGGCTGCGCCGGCAACTCGGCGTCATCGCCGGATAGCCCGACGGCCGGTGGCACCGGACGGCCGTGGGTGGGGCAGCGGGGCCGCGCTTCGTGCCCCGCTGGACCCCAACGTGCCTGTCACCACGGCAGGCGAGACGACCACCGGGACGGGCAGGGCCGGCAGCGGCCGATGGGAACGGGTGTATGACGGCTGAACGCTGGGATGTGATCGTCGTCGGGGCCGGGCCGGCCGGTAGCGCCGCCGCGACGACGCTGGCGCGGGCAGGACGCCGCGTGCTGCTCCTCGACCGGGCGGCCTTCCCGCGGGACAAGCCGTGCGGCGACCTGATCGGGGCGCGGGCGATGACGGCGGCGCGGCGGCTCGGGATCGCCGAGGACGACCTGACCCCCTACGACCGGCTGCGCGGCGCCGTCGTCGTCGCCGACGGCGGCGATGTCGACCTCGCGCCGAGATCGGCGCTGGGCCGGGGGGTCCTTTCCCGGTCGGACGCCCGTGTGATCCCGAGGACGGTCTTCGACGCGGCGATGGTCCGGGCGGCGACGCGGGCCGGGGCGGAACTGCGCCGGGTCAACGTCCGCGCCGTGTCCCCGTGGGATGGCAGCGGGCGATCGGTCACTGGTAAGGCGGCCGGCGAGGACGCGGTGACGCTGTCGGCCGCGGCCGTCGTCATCGCCGGCGGCTACGGCTGCCGGCTGGCTCCCGAGCTGGACGGTCCGGCCGGCGCATCAAACGAGACGGCACGGTCGGCTGGACCGCCCCGTGGGATCGCGATGCGGGGCTATTTCACCGGCGTCTCGGCGCCGACCGACCGGATCGCCTTTTGCCTGAACGAGTGGGTGCTTCCGGGCTACGGCTGGGTCTTCCCCCTGCCGGGCGGCGGCGCCAACGTCGGCGTCGGCACGCTGACCGAAGGCGGGGCCGACGAACACCTGCACGCCCTCTACGAGCGGTTCGTCGGCGACCCGGCCTCGCCCGCGGCGGCGTGGCTGGGCGGCGCCACACCCGAAGGGTCGCCACGCACCTGGCCCCTGGATCTCGGCCCGCGCCCGCGCCGCCTCATCGGCGACGGCCTGCTGCTGGCCGGTGAGTCGGC
>CADCWK010000359.1 GCA_902806375.1 uncultured Thermomicrobiales bacterium | reverse complement strand
GATCGCGGGACAGATCGGCGGCCCTCCGCGTGGCCCCGGCGGCGACCAGTCCGACACCCTCGATCACGATCACCCGCGGGTTGGGGTCGCTGAGCGGGGCGGTCTCGGGACCATCCGGGTCGTCGTGGCGGGCGTGGTAGGCGGCATACTCCGCGCGGTACTGGCTGACTCCTTCGGCGATCCGAGCCGTCAGGGTCGCGGCGTCATCTGTGGCCGGATCGAAGGCGACCCAGAGTGGCCGGACCCTGGTGTGGATGAGGTGGTCCGGGCAGGCGGCGCCGACCTGCGACAGTGTGGCCGACTCCCGGCCGCAGGCGAAGGCCATCGTCGCCGGGGTCATGTCGGTCGAGAGGATCTTCGGGCGGACATCGCGGCGGCCGTCGTCGTGCCGGGCGTCGATCCCCGCGACGGGCCAACTGAGGTGTCCCCGCAGGGCGGGCAGGATCTCCGCCAGCAGATCGAGCCGGGCCTCGGTCGGGATGGGCTCGCGGGTAGGGCCGCCGAACGCGGGCGTGCCGGCCGTCCGCTCGTTGACGAAGGCCGCGGCGGCGTTGATCGCGTCGAGGGTGCGGCGGTAGACCTCCTCGTCGGTGTCGCCCCACGTCACGAGGCCGTGCCGGGCCAGCAGGACGAGCCTCGCGGCGGGATGCGCGCGGACGGCCTCGCCGACCTGCCGGGCCAGCGCGAAGCCGGGCCGGATGTACGGGACCCAGATCGCGCCGTCGCCGAAGCACTCGAGGGCGAGCCGCTCGCCCTCCACCGCGCAGCAGATCATGTTGATCGCGTCGGGGTGGGTGTGGTCGACGCAGGGGGCCGGGATGAAGCCGTGCAGCAGCGTCTCGATCGACCCGCGTGGCATCGCCGGGTCGACCTGGCAGCGGGCGAGGTACGCCACCATCGCCGCGTCGTCCATCTCGCCGCGCTCAAGCAGCGGCAACAGCTCGTCCTGTCGGAAGCCCGCGAAACCAGACGGACCGATCGTCGCCAGGTCGCTCCCCGACCCCTTGACGTAGAGGGTGAGGGTGGGGCGGCCGAGGTGATCCGTCTCGGGGATCTTGCTGGACGTGTTGCCGCCGCCGAAGTTGGCGACGGCCCGGTCAGCGCCGAGCAGGTTCGACCGACAGGCCAGCCGCCCGAGGGCGTCGAGGCCACTGGCGTGCTCCGCGTCCCATCGGTCAGCGACGGGTCGGGCCAGCGGGACTCGTCCGGGGGTTGGGTCGGGCATCGTCAGGTCCTCCGGCTGATGTCGAGACGGTGGCCTCGCACATCCGTAGTGATCAGGTCCAGCTCATCGCCGTGCCGTCGGCTCGCTCGGTCGCTACCCGGTCCGCGTAGCCGCTGGCCCGGAACGTCCCGATCGGGTCTGCCTCGCCGCCGAGGTCCAGCCGGACCTTCGCGGTCAGCGGCCGGACGTCGGTCTGGAAGGCGTCGAGCAGGACGCGATGGGCGCCGAGGACATCGCTGCCGCGCTGCGCATCGACGAGGGCGGGCCGGTCGACCAGCAAGGCCCGGGCGAGGGCCTCCTGCAGGTTGGTGACGCTAAGCAGCATGCCCTCGATCTTCGACTCGACGTTGAAGCTCTGGTCGATCATATAGGCGATCCGGTCGGTCGCCGCGGCACCGGCGGCGACGAGCTCGACATAGATCAGGAACAGTTCGAACGGGTTGGTTGAGCCGACGATGAGGTCGTCGTCGGCGTACTTGCGACTGTTGAAGTGGAAGCCGCCGAGCCGCTCCTCATCGATGAGCAGGGCGACGATCTGTTCGACGTTGACGCCCTGGGCGTGGTGGCCGAGATCGACGAGCACCTCGGCCCGTGGACCGAGCTTCTGGCAGAGCGTCAGGGCCATGCCCCAGTCGGCCAGGTCGGTGTGGTAAAAGGCGGGCTCGAAGAACTTGTACTCGACGAGCAGCCGCTGACCGTCGCGCAGGTCGGCATATGGCTCACGGAGCGCGTCGATCAGCCGGTGGCGGCGCTCGATGAAGCTGTCCTGCCCGGCGTAGTTGGTCCCGTCCGCCAGCCAGAGGGAGATCAGGTCGCTACCGACCCCGCGGGCGATCGCGTTGCAGGCCAGCAGGTGTTCCGTCGCCTGCCGCCGGACGGCCGGATCCGGGTGGCAGAGGCTGCCGAGGCGGTAGGCGTCGTCCTGGAACAGGTTGGGATTGATCGCGCCGACCGTCAGCCCCATCGAGGTGGCGTAGTCGCGCAGCGCGCCGAAGTCGTCGACACGGTCCCACGGGATGTGGATCGCGACCGAGGGGCAGACGCCGGTCAGCCGGTGGACCTCGGCGGCGTCGGCGAACTTCTCGAACGGCGTCCGGGGTACACCGGGCTGGCTGAAGACCCGGAACCGGGTGCCGGAGTTGCCGTAGGCCCACGACGGTGTCTCGATGCGCTGCTGCCGGAGGCTGCGCTCGACGGTGGCGACATCGACGCCGCGGCGAGTCAGGTCCTGGGTGAGCGCGTCGTAGGCGGACGACCGGGTGGCGTCGGACATGGTCATCGGGCTGGGTCCTCGTCGACCGGGTGGGAGTCGCAAGACGTGTCCGCGACCGCGCGGCTGGTCAGGGAATCGTACCGCCCGAGCGCGGCGAGCCATCGCTCCCGCTGGACCGGATCGTCGGTGGGATCGTACCGCTCGGTGAGGAAGGAGCGGGCGACGACGGCGCGCAGCTCCCCCAGCGAGCCGATCCGGCCAGCCGCCATGGCCTGGACGAGCAGGTTGCCGATCGCGGTCGCCTCCACCGGCCCCGCCAGGACCGGCCGGCCAGTCACGTCAGCGGTGAGCTGGCAGAGCAGCCGGTTGCGGGCGCCGCCCCCGACGACGTGGATCTCCGTGACCGGCTGACCCGATGCCCGGCTGATTGCCCAGAAGGCCGACCGGTAGGCGCAGGCGAGACTCTCCAGGACGCAGCGCGTCACCGCGCCAATGCTCCCGGGGGGTGGCTGGCCACTCTCCGCGCAGATCGCCCGGATCCGGGA
>CADCWK010000358.1 GCA_902806375.1 uncultured Thermomicrobiales bacterium | reverse complement strand
GCCGTCGTCGTGACGCCACCCGCCACCCACCGGCCGATCGCCGAGACGCTGCTCCGTGGCGACCGACACGTCCTCCTCGAGAAGCCGCTGGCCGCGACGCTCGAGGACGGCGAGGCGCTGGTGCGGGTCGCGGAGGAGACCGGCCGCACCCTGATGGTCGCCCAGAACTACCGCTACCGCCCGCAGATCCGGGCGGTGCAGGCGGCCATCCGGGACGGCGCCATCGGCGAGATCCGATCGGTCGCGATCCGGTTCCACCGCGACACCCGGACGGTCTTCGGCGAGGGCGACTTCCGCTACAGCATGGGACAGCCGCTGATCGTGGACATGGCGGTCCACCACTTCGACATGCTCCGGGCGATCACGGGCCTTGACGTCACTGAGCTCTACGGCCGCACCTGGCACGTCCCCGGCGGCGTCTATCAACATCACGCGGCAGCGGCGCTGATCATGACCCTCGGCAACGGCGCCACGGTCTCTTACGACGGCAACTGGGCCGGATTCGACACCGATACGTCATGGGACGGCGAGTGGGACATCGTCGGCGACGCCGGCCGGATCCGCTGGCGGACGGTGGGTCAGGGCAACGTCGTCGATCTGATCCCGTTCGGCGGGGAGATCCGGAGCCTGGACGGGCCGGACGACCTCCCTACTGATCAGGCCGGGTTGCTGGCCGACTTCCTCGACGCCGTCGCGACGGGGGCGCTGGCGCCGACCAGTGCGGCCGACAATGTCCGCAGTCTGGCGATCGTCCTCGGGGCCGTCGCGTCCGCTGAGCAGGGACAGCCGGTCACGCTCCGTCAGCCAGTGAACCGGACCTCGTAACCCTCTTCCCACGCTGGGACAGAACGACGATAGGACGGAAGCCAGCGGGCCTCCGTCCTATCGTCATCGCCGGGCATCGCGCCTCTTACTAGGCTGCGGGGGTGGCGTCCGTTTCCGGACCGGCCGAACCGGTCTCATAGGTCACTTCGACCTGCGCGAAGACGTTCACCTCGGCCTCGTCGGTAGGATCGTACGGGGGAACCGATACCGGCGCGCCCGTGGTGGGCACCGGAGCGGGTGGCGAGCAGGCCACCTGGGTCGGCGCGAACCCGCCATAGAAGGCTGCGAACGCTTCGGAATAGGACAGGGGGACATCGCTCGATGACACCGCCTGGCCGAGCGGCATGGACATCAGCTCGGCCTGGAGTTCAGCACGGGCCAACGCATCGGCGAGTGCGGCTTCCCGGGCCTGGCGCTCAAGGGGAGCACAGTCGGAGACACCGTAGCCAACCCCTATCTGGTAGAGGACCAGGTCCTCCTCGGCAGCGCCGACGATGGCGGCGTCGACCAACTCGCGGACTCGCTCCGGCGTCGGTCCGTCAATACGCACGTCGACCCGGGCGACTCCTGGCCCCCCTGGACCATAGAACTGGCCAACGACCGGGCTGACGACGACCTCGACATCCTCTTCCGCTACCCCGGCCGCGACCAGCGCGTCGACCATCGGAACGACGGCTTCCCGCTCCTCTGCCCCGGGCGTGGCACCAGGATCCGGCGGACGAGGCCCACCAAACTCGATCTGGCTGGCGAGCATCTGGAGGACCGCTGTCTCCGCCGGAGCGCTGGACTGGCCGTAGCCGATGACCGTGATGCCCCTCGTTGGCGCGTCGGCGGCATCCTGAGCCGCCACGACCGAGAGCGGACCGACCGTGACGGTCAACGCGAGGACCGCTGCAACGAGACTCCCTCTGACAGCCGATCCGACCGTACGTCGCTGCTGGCCGATGAAGAGAGGCGATTCCGTCCTGTGCAAGCTGCGCTCCTCTCGAGCGTCCTCCCGACTACACCGCCAGGCCCTCCTGACACCGTCGCCAGTGATATCCACCATAACGGGAGATCCGTCGAGGCACAAGGGGTAGCCGTGGATACCTTTCCCATGACCATCCTCCATGTTGAGGACATCGGACGACCGCGTTATGGGTTCCGTCCGGCCGGTTCAACGGAGCTCCAGTCCCTGGTTCTCGGCATGGCATGACCTCATCGCTCACCCCACCCTGAAGCAGAACCCGCCGCTGAGACGCATTTAGCCGACACGCCCGTCACCGTCACGTTCAACGCCGACCAGGAATGGGAGGCCGGATACGGAGGTGAGAAAGGTGGCGTCGTCGCTGACCCAAGCGAGGTCCAGTGGCTGGTCCAGCAGCGAGGTGTTCAGCCCCCCAGCGCCGGCCTCCACCACGAGGCTCACGCCCTCGGCGAGACCGTACGTGCCCAGGTGGTCAGTTAGCGCCTTGGATGGGGTGGCCTGCATCGTCGGTGGTTCCTGCCACGGCCCAAGGAAGCGACCGAGCGCGCAGTTGGCAACCTCCTCCCCGAGGACAGTGAGGCTCTCGGCCGCCTCGGATTTCTCTGCCTACCAGATCGGTCAGGAGGCGCTGACCTATGCGATACGGCAGGCCGGTGCCGTGACGGCTCACGTGAGACTCCGCTATCGCGGCCGAGCGCCGCCGGGCGAGGCGCCGCGGGTGCTAATCGTGACCACGTTCGAGCGCGACGAAGACGTCTTCGACGCGCTGTGATCGGGCGAAAGCCCGGTCCTGCTCAAGCACCCTTCGCTCGGGGACCTATCCGAAGCGATCCACATCTTCGCTCAGAGCTACGTCCTACTCACGACATCGATACCCCCTTGCCGCCGGAGGGCTTCCCCGCCACTCCCCCGCCCCATCCGTTTGGCCACCCTCAAGCTCAAGACCGAGATGTTGGCCCGTCTCGCCCGTGGCCCGACCAACGCCAGGATCGCCCGGGACCTGTGCGTCGGAGAGGCGACGGTCAAGACGCATGTCTCCAACGTGCTCGCCAAGCTCGACCCGCGCGACCGGGGTAAGGCGGTGGTCGTCGCCTACGAGGGCGGCCTGGTCCAGCCGGGGAGCGAGTGACTGGGGGCTCGGTCGGATCGCCGGTCCAAGCCACGACGTCGCTCATCACTACCCGAAGCGGGGAAA
>CADCWK010000357.1 GCA_902806375.1 uncultured Thermomicrobiales bacterium | reverse complement strand
GCGAAAGCACCTGCCGACCCAAGGATCTCGACCAGAACCCCCGGGGAGGAGTGGCCGACCTCGACCTGGGCCCGACCGAGACCGGGAGACACCGTGATCCGCCAGTCCGCGGCCGGGGCAGACGGGAGCAAGGTCACGATCGTGCCGACGGCCGCTCCGATCTCCCGCGGCCGGGCGTCGAGCCGGAGCATCGTAGTCTCGTTCGATCCGAATCCGAGCCGTTCGACATGCCGTTCCCACCAGCGCCGACTGTCCTGGGGGTCGTCGATCCGGTGCCGGTCGCCACCGACCAGCTCCGAGACCGAAAGGGCCTGCCGCCGGACGGCCGCGGCTCGGCCTTCGAACCGGATCGCGAGGCTCACCATGGCCGCCTCGACGACGATGTCGGCGGCGACCGCGCGCAATGGGCTGGATCGCAGCCGACCGAAACCTTCGAGGGCGCCGGTCAGTCCGGCGGCATCCGGACCAAAGGTCGCGATCACGGTCGCCTCGGTCTCGGGCCGGGGCAGCACCTTGAAGTTGGCGGAGGTGATGACCCCGAGCGTCCCATTGGCACCCACGTGGAGCCGTCCCATGTCGAACCCGGTCACGTTTTTGACGACCATCCCCCCCGACTTCGCCACCGTCCCATCCGTGAGGGCGACCGACATCCCGAGCAGCAGGTCACGCAGGGAGAGCGACCCGAGTTGGCGCGGCCCGGTCAGGCCGAGGGCGAGCATGCCGCCGATCGTGGCCCGCGAACCGCCCGGCGCCTCCACCGGCAGCCACTGTCCGTTGGTCGCCAGCTCCGCCTGTAGCTCGGCCAGGGGCGTCCCTGCCTGGACGGAAACGACCAGATCCTCCGGGTCGTAGCGGATGATACCGGTCAGGCCCGCCGTCGAGAGGGCGAGGTCGACCCGCTCTGGGGTATGGCCGAAACGCTGGTGCAGGCCACTGCCTATGGGGTAGACCGACACATCGTCATCGCTCGCCTGCCGGAGGAGCCCGGCCATCTCCTCTGCATCGGCCGGACGGCAGACCCGCTCCGCCCGCACGCCGTCGATGGCGATCGCGTCCTCCAGGTGGCTCTCGCTCCGGACTGGATCGGTCAGGGTCACGGTCGGCTCCCTCCGCTAGACCGGCACGATGCCGTACCGCTGCGACAGCCGCTGGGCCCGCAGCTGGTTGTGCATCGCCCGGACCTCTCCGCAGCGATACCCGCTCGGGAAGACCTTCTCAGGGTTGAACATCCCTCGCGGGTCAAAGGCGTGCTTGACCCCCGCCATCGCGGCCAGGTCCTCGCCGGTGTAGACGAACGGCAGGTAGTTGCGCTTCTCGGTGCCGATGCCGTGCTCGCCGGACAGCGTCCCGCCGGCCTCGACGCAGGCGTGGATGATGTCGTGGCTGGCGCTCAGGACGCGCTCGACGGCGCCCGGCTCCGTCCGGTCGAACAGCATCAGCGGGTGCAGGTTGCCGTCGCCGGCGTGGAACACCTGGGCACAGCGGAGCCCGGCTCCCCTCGTGATCCGCTCGACCTCCCGCAGCGTCTGCGGCAGCCGCGACCGGGGCACGACGGTATCGTGCAGGTAGTAGTTCGGCGCCAGTCTGCCCATCGCCGCCAGGGCCATCTTGCGGCCCTTCCAGAGCAGCTCTCGCTCGGCGAGACTGGTCGCGGCCCGGATGTCGTAGGTGCCGCAGCGCCGGCAGATCGCGTCGATCTCGGCGGCGTCAGCCTCGACGTCCTCCACCAGCCCATCGAGCTCGATCAGCAGGACTGCCGCCGCGTCCATCGGGTAGCCGGCGTGGTAGACCGGCTCGACGGCCTGGATCGTCAGGTTGTCGACCATCTCGAGCGCGGCGGGGAGAATGCCGGCGGCGATGATCTGGCCGACCGCGTGGGAGGCGTCGTCCAGGCTGCGGAAGGCGGCCAGCGAGACCTGGATCCGCTCGGCGATGGGCGTCAGGCGGACGAGGATCTGCGTCGCGATCCCGAGCATCCCCTCGCTCCCGACGATGATCCCGGTGAGGTCATAGCCAGACTGCCCCCGTGCCAGCGCCCCGGTCCGGGTCACCGTCCCGTCCGGGAGGACGACCTCCAGCCCGAGGATGTGGTTGGTGGTGACGCCGTACTTGAGGCAGTGCGGACCGCCGGCGTTCTCGGCGACGTTGCCGCCGATGGTGGAGACCTTCTGGGAGGACGGGTCAGGGGCGAAGAAGTAGCCGCTGCCGGTCGTGAACTCGGAAAGCTCCAGGTTGACGACCCCAGGCTGGACCAGCGCCGTCCGGTCGACGTAGTCGATCTCCAGGACCCGGTCCATCCGGCTCATCGCGATGATGACGCCGCCCCGCTGGGCGACGGCGCCACCGGACAGCCCGGTCCCGGCGCCACGCGCGGTCACTGGCAGCCCGGCCTCGTTGGCGATACGGACGACCCGGGCCACCTCGTCCGTGTCCTTCGGGAGGGCGACGGCCGCCGGCCGGGCGGTGTCGACAGCCCCTTCCACGGAGCCGTCGTACTCGTAGACCATCAGGTCGGCGGGCCGGTGATAGACGTTGCCGGCCCCGACCACCCCGGCCAGCCGCCGAACGAGTTCCTCGGTCGTCATCGCGGCGATTCCCTCCAGGCGGCCCGGCCGGCATCGGCGTCGAACCCAGGCGCGGTGTCGCTGGCGATGCGAAGGGGCCAGGACTCAAGGGAGTATCGCGGCAGGCCACCGACCGGCGCAATACCCGGTCATCCCCAGCGGGACGGACCATCCCGCTGGACCCACGTCTCGCTGAAGGCGAGGAACGCCGAGCGGTACCCGGGTTCGTGGCCCGTCCCGCCTTTCCGGATCAGCTCGTCGTTCCCGATGACGCGACCCGGAAGCGCCGTACCGTCGATGTGGATCGCCCCGTCCCGGCAGTGACAGATGACGCTGGAGACGTCGTACGCCTGGCCAGGATCGGAGGTGTTGTCGAAGAGAGTCAGCGCACCGTCGGCGGCGTCGCGCCATTCCAGCTCGACG
>CADCWK010000356.1 GCA_902806375.1 uncultured Thermomicrobiales bacterium | reverse complement strand
GATCTGCTGCGAGCGGGCAAAGAGAATCTCGGTCTGGTAGGAGATGCCGAAGGTATCGCGCCCGGCCCCGACGGTCTGGAGCACGGTCGTCGGGTCGGCGGGGGTATAGATGCGTGGTGCGACGCCGGCCGCCGCGTACAGGTCCCGGGCCCCGGCGAGATAGATGCCGGCGTGGTTGGCGTTGGCGTACCAGTCCAGCGCCAGGGTGACGGCGACCGGCTCCTGGGCGATGGCCGGCCGGCCCGGCCCGGTGGCGCCGAGCAGCCCGGCCCCGGCGAGGGCGAGCGGCAGCCGCAGCCGCGCGGTCCGGGCGTCGATCCGGCTGGTCGTGGTCGTGTCGATCCTCATGGTCTCGTCGTCTCCCGCGTGAGCGTGACGCACGACGGCCCGACCCCATGGTGGGGCGGCGCGGCGTCATCCGGTCGGAGAACGGGGCCACTGGCGACCGGCGGGGACGCCGCGCTGGCGGTCGTCCCGGGTCGCGATGGCAGGAGCGTCGTGCGGGATCCCGCGGTGGGCACCCCTGCCCACGCGTGGAATCGGCCAGCTTCCCTTCGCGGGCATTACCCCGATCAGGTTCGACGGTCGGCGACATCCGGTCGCCCTCTCAGCCCGGCACCCCGAGCTCCCGTTGGCATGGTGTGATCGCCTGGACATGCTGCCCGGACCACGCGATGAGGGTACCAGTTGCCGGCCCGATCCGCACCGTCGGCTGTTCCCGGGCGCGACATTCCTACCCGGTCCGGCGCACAATCCCCGGGACGCGCCAGCGGTCGTCGATCGGAACGGCCGCTCCCCCATCCGTCCGGAGCACCCGTCGCGTGGATCAGTCCAGTCACGTCCCCGGCACCGGGGCGGACACCCCCTCGCGGGCGTCCCGTCCGGCCACCAGCACCCCGGCGGTCAGCCAGCGCCGGGCCTGGCTACTCGCCGCCCGGCCGAAGACCCTGCCGGCCGCGGTCGCCCCGGTGATCGTCGGGACGGCCGTCGCGATCCGGGAGGGCGGCTTCGACCTCGCGGCGACCCTGGCCTGCGTCGCCGTCGCCCTCCTGCTCCAGATCGCCGCCAACTTCGCCAACGACGCCTTCGACTTCCGGCGCGGCGCCGATACCGCCGACCGCCTCGGGCCGCTCCGCGTCACCGCCGCCGGCCTGATCACGTCGCGGCAGGTCCTGATCGCGACCGGGATCGCGCTCGGCCTCGCCGTGCTGGCTGGCGGTTACCTGGTGTGGCTGGGCGGCTGGCCGATCCTGGCGCTCGGGCTGCTGGCCGTCGTCTCGGCCGTCGCCTACACCGGCGGCCCGGCCCCGCTGGGCTACGCCGGGCTGGGCGACCTGTTCGTCTTCCTGTTCTTCGGGCTCGTCGCCGTGGCAGGGACGGCCTTCGTCCAGACCGGCGAACTGACGGAACTCGCCCTCGTCGCGGGCGTCCCGATCGGTTGCCTCGCGACCGCGATCCTGGTCGTCAACAATCTCCGCGACCTCGAGACCGACCGGCGGGCCCGGAAGCGGACCCTGGCCGTCCGGCTCGGTCCCCACGGCGCGGTCGCGGAATACACCTCGCTCGTGACGCTGGCGTTCCTGGTGCCGGTCCTGCTCTGGGCGCAGGGCCACCTCGGCGCCTGGGCGCTGGTCCCGTGGGTCCTGATTCCCCTGGCATTCGTTATGATTCGTGGCGTGATGGTGGAGACGGGTCGCCAGCTCAACGCCCGACTGGCGGGGACGGCGCGTCTGGAACTGCTCTTCGCGCTCCTCTTCGCGGTCGCCATCGTCCGTTAGCCCTGTCTCGCCCCGGAGCCCCCCGTGCCGACCCCCATCCCGCCGCCGCTGACGCCAGCCGACAATCGCCCGGCGGGCTCGATCCGCTCGGCCGACGACATCGAGATCCTGTTCGGGCAGATCGTGCGCCGCTACGACACCATGAACCGGCTCATGACCGGTGGCCGCGACGGGGTCTGGCGCCGGATGGTCGCCCGTGCGGCTGTGATGGGCGGGCGGGACGGCCGGGTCCTCGACGTCGCGACCGGGACCGGCGACCTCGCCATCGCCCTCGCGGGGGCCGGTGCCCGGTCGGTCACGGGGATCGACATCTCGCAACCGATGCTCGACGCCGCGGCGGCCAAGGTCGCGTCGCGCTCGGCGACCGGGCAGGCCCTGGCGGTCGAGCTCCTCCACGGCGACGCCATGCGCCTGCCGTTCGACGACGACACCTTCGACGCCTGCACCGTCTCCTTCGGGCTGCGGAACATGCCCGACTACGCGGCGGCGATCGCCGAGATGGTCCGGGTGCTGCGCCCCGGCGGGCGCTGGGTCTGCCTGGAGCTGACCCCGTTCCGGGTCCCGGTGCTGCGGGCGGGATTCGGGCTGTACTTCGAGCGGGTCGTGCCGATCGTCGGCGGCGTGATCTCGGGCGAGCGTGACGCCTACCGGTACCTGCCGAACTCGGTCCAGCACTTCCCGCCCGCCAACGAGCTCGTCGTGCTGATGCAGCGGGCCGGGCTGGTCAACACCCGCTACCGGCTGCTGGGCGGCGGGACGGTCGCGATGCACACCGGGGAGAAGTCATGGCCGGGGGCGTAGTGATCGACGTCCCGGGCATCCCCGAGCCGGAGCACACCCTCGTCCGCTGCCCGTGGGCGGGGACGGACCCGCTGATGCGGGCCTACCACGACAGCGAGTGGGGCGTGCCCTGCCACGACGAGCGGGAGCTGTTCGAGCGCCTGATCCTGGAGTGCTTCCAGGCCGGGCTGAGCTGGTCGACGATCCTGCGCAAGCGGCCGGCGTTCACGGCCGCCTTCGCCGGCTGGGATCTCCAGGCAGTCGCCGCCTTCGGCCCGGAGGACGTCGAGCGCCTGATGGCCGACGCCGGGATCGTCCGCAACCGGGCCAAGATCCTCGCGGCGATCGGCAACGCCAACGGGATCATCGCCCTCCAGGGTGAGTTCGGCGGCTTCGACGCCTACCTCTGGGGCCGTTCGTGGGACACCACCGGCCGGCCT
>CADCWK010000355.1 GCA_902806375.1 uncultured Thermomicrobiales bacterium | reverse complement strand
CCGGTGCTCGATGGGTAAACCTCCAGTCAATAGACCCCCCGCATGAGTCGCTTAGCGACAACGAGACTATGGGACTAATGGACAGTCATCGGTCCATAAGTACTGACGGGCCTGATCTACGTTCGGTCCAGTGTGATATCCGCTAAAACCTGTAGAGTCGGGATTATCGCCCGCCAGGTGGCGACTCTCCGTCCTACGGTCGTCTAGGAGGACATCGTGTCGATACCGACCGTTAATGTCGCGCCTCCCGCGGATTGGGTCCCTGTTGAGCGTCGCTGGTTCGGGCTGGATCGCCGGACGATCCTCCCCTCCCTGATCGCGCTCGCCCTCATCATCGTCCTGACCGGCGTGCTCCCGGCCATTAACCGGTCGATCGGGTTCGACCGCGAGACCCGCCCGGGAGATGTGATCGATCTGGGATCCGGCGTGTCGTTCGCCGCTCCGGTCGGATGGGGGTTCCCGGACGGGATCCTGGTCAGTGACACCTCGGTCGGTGGCACGGAGGAGGTGGCCAACCTCAGCGCCCGGCTGGTGAACGGCGGGGTTGAGGTGACGGCGAACACCGGTGCCTTCGCCGGGACCGCCGACGAGCTCCTTACCCAGGTGCGCCGCCTCAATCCGATCTACCAGAACATCGACAGTTCCAAGGCCCTCGGTGAACCGGGCACCATCACCACCTCCAGCGGTCTGGTCGGCGTCGGGCAGGCGTTCTCCGGCATCGACGTGGAGGGCCTGATCGCCGTCTTCGTCATCGAGGGGATCGGCGTCGAGTTCGTCGTCCATGCCCCTCCCGGAACACTCGTCTCCTACTCGACCGTCGTCGCTGATGTCCTCGACACCCTGACCTATACCGACCCGGAGGCGTGACCATGAGTGCGACAACTCCCGATACCGTGGACACCACCCCTTCGGGGACGGGTACGGTCGCGCCGCTGGCGCCCGGAACGTCGTTTCGCTTCTGGCAACCCCGCAACCTCGCGTCGTGGGTCTTCCTGTACTTCCTCGTCATGGGCGCGATCGCCAGCTACCACTACTTCCGCCCGGGAATTGGCGTCGTCAATACGGCGGTGATCGCCGCCTTCGCCCTCTTCGCGCTCTACACCCTGCCGTGGATCTGGCTGCTCCGCCGGGTCGACCGGTGGTCCCACATCCCGGGGAAACTTGCCCTTGCCGCCTTCCTCTGGGGCCTCCTGACGGCAGCGTTCTTTCTCTCCCTCCCCGCCAACAATGCTCTGCTCGGCATCTACTCCAAGGTTTTCTCTCCCCTCTGGGCGCAGGACTGGGGGCCCGGCTTCACAGCGCCGTTCAACGAGGAGGCCGCCAAGGGCATCGGCATCCTGCTCCTCATCTTCATGGCGACCGCGATTATCCGGAACCCGTTCGACGGCTTCATCGTGGGCGCCTTCGTCGGGCTCGGCTTCGAGATCATCGAAGATGTGTCGTACGCGGTCAACGAGGCGATCTCCCGCTTCGGCACCGAGCAGGTCGAAGCGGTCTTCTACATAACCATGCTCCGCGGGGCAGTGGGAATCACCTCCCATGCCCTGTTCAGCGCGCTGGTCGGTGCCGGTCTGGTCTACCTGATCGGGACCCCCGTCTCACGACCAAATCGCGTGATCGGAGTCGGGCTGATCGTCGTCGCAATGGTGTTCCACGGAGTCTGGGATGCCGCATCGGCGATCGGCGGGGAGTTAGGAATCCCGGCGATCGTGATCATCCTCGGGGCAATCGTGATCGAGCTGCTGGTGCTCTGGGCGATCTACCGGTTCGTATCCAACACCGAGCGGACCTGGGTCCGGGATCTGCTGAGTCTGGAGGTCGAGCGGGGAACGATCTCCACCGAGGAGCTCGACGCGCTCAGCGGCAGGCGGAGCGACCGGAAGCGGTACATCCAGACCGCCAAGGGTCACAAGGACCGCCAGGCCGTTCGCCACGTCCTCGACGCCGCCGACGACCTGGTCGTTGCGCTCTCCAATTCCGGCGGCGTCGAAACAGCCGATACGGCCGTCGCCCGCTCCGAGCTGGCCCGGGTCCGGGCAGCCTAGCCCAAGCCTCCAAACGCATTTCTTGTAGCCACGAAGAGGGCGGAACCATCCCGGTGGGCCGGCATCTCGTCAGTTCGGGCAGCCACTCCACTCCGACCCGGACGAACGCCGGCCGGACTCGCTCGATCAGCGCCTCCTCGTACGTCTGGTCGACACTCATGGCGATTGCTCCTGCGAACCCGGCTCGTAGTCCAGCGTCCTCGCCAGTCGGAGGATCCGCGCGTGCACTCGCTACCGGTTGACGCCTGCTTCCCCCGCGATCACCGCGAGGGGGACGCCCTCGACATACCGGCTGGCGAACGCCCAGTCCAGGTCGTGCGTGCCTGCTGGTTGGTGCGCTGGCAGGTGCGCCAGCAACCAGGTGCGCAACGCTGACGGCGGGAGGGGTGCCTTGCCGCCAGTCCCGCGAAGCCGGCGGACCGTCGTCCGGGAAACGCCCAGCCGGGCCGCCGCCTCCGCCCTGGTCTCCCGGTCCTTTTGGGCGATGAGGTCCTGTCGCACCGTGGCAGGCAGTCGCCGATGACGCGGCCGGGCCAGGACGCACAGGATCACCAGACAACACGAGCGGTGGACCGGCGTGCACGCCGGTCCACCGCTCGATACGGGATCGAGATCGGGTCGCGTTAGCGGCGTCGGCCGTGGACGAGCCGACTGGCGCTGAATGCCATGGTGACGCCCGCAAGCATGGCCAGCAGCATCGCCACCGTCGGCAGCGAGCTGGACGCGCCTGTCCCGCTCCCCGTGCTCGGCAGGCTCGTCGTGGTCGTGCCGCCGGTCCGCGTGGACGAGGTGGTGGGCTCGGTCGTCGTCCCGCCGGTGGGAGGCGCCGGGGTCACGGTCGGGGGTGTCCCGCCAGTCCGGATATTGAAGAAGATGGCCTCGGCGAACTCGGAGAAGTTGATGCTGGTCACCGGGTTCTCACGCGGTGCGTAACCCGCCGGCACCGTCGTCACGTC
>CADCWK010000354.1 GCA_902806375.1 uncultured Thermomicrobiales bacterium | reverse complement strand
GATCGCGCCGGCGCGGGCGACGAAGTCGAGGTCATCGGCGGTCGCCGTGGACGCTTCCGACCACGGGTACCGGAAGCCGAACATTCGCTCCCCGGCCGCGATCGCCGAGCGGACCCGCACGAGTGGGCTGACGAGGACCGCCGCCGCCGCGTCGATCTGGCCACCGGCGAGGATCGACTGGGCCACCGCCGCCCCGGCTGACCCACCCATGAGCCCGACCAGGTCGGACCGCAACCCGAACCTGTCGCGCAGCGCCGACAGCGCCGCCGGTGCCTCCGCTGCCGCGCCCTGGATGATCGGCCCGTAGAGGTTGAGGACGACGTCCTCCATCGCCCGCTGCCCGATCTCCTCCGGCCCGCCGGCCGGCATCCGGGAGCCGTGCAGCGGCAACCCGAGGTAGATCCGCCAGGCATCGAGACCAGCCAGCGGCAGCGCCGCCGCGAACGCTGTCTCCGTCCGGGGTGGGTCCATCAGGTGCCAGGCGAGGACGATCGGCGCCGCGTCGAGGTCGCCGCCGGTGGGCGCGAACGCGATGAACGGCACGCCGGCGGCATCGCCGGTGAGCGGGGACTGGTCAGACATGGGTTGCGGCTCCTGGCTGATGGTCGCGACCCCGTTGGCCACGGCCGATAGTGCCAGTGTCGGCGGAGACGGTGACACCTCATGTCAGGGTTTCGGAAGTGGGCAGGCGGAATCGGGTATGCCGGGCTGGGTTGGGACGTGGCGGGTCACCGTCGAGTGCGCGGTCGGCGAGCAGGCCGGGCGGCCCTCTTTCGGTTCGACTCGCCGGCTGTAGCCTTCGCTGTGGCTCCCCGTCGCCCGGTGAGGGGAGTGCTTGCCCGGCCCGGCCATCGATTCCAGGAGGACTGGTCTCGTATCCAGCCATGGGAGGCTCATGGGTCTCCCATGGCTGACCCTGTCCAAACCGACAGATGCTATCGGGGTCGCTGACGCCTCACTCGTGATCGACCAGCGAGAACCTCGACCACCGCGATCGCCCTGCGGGGCGACGGTCGCCGCGGCGGCCGGGCTCGCGAGCCTCGCCCCGGCGAACAGCCGCCGGTCCTCGTGGAACGGCGAGGTGGCTCGGGCACGTCCCAGTGCGACTCGCAGGATCCTTCCTCATCCGCGGGTGGGGAAGGGTCACGCTTCGGCAGGAGAGGGGTATCGCTGGCTACGAACCCGCCTCGTCCGATGCGGTCAGCGCCTTCGCGTCGGTCCCGCTCCGCAAGGTCGTGTTGGCGCCGGCCTCGCCGCCGCCGGGCAATCGCTCCTGTCGGCGGGCGGCGACCTTCGTGCCGAGCCCGAACAGCCGGATGAATCCCTCGGCGTCGAACTGCCGGTAGACGTCGTCCTCGCCGAACGTCGCCAGCGCCTCGTCGTAGAGCCCGTACGGGGACTTCCGGCCGACGGCCGTGACGGTGCCCTTGTACAGCTTCAGCCGGACCTCGCCGGTGACCGGCTCCTGGTTCTTCGCCAGGAAGGCGTCGATCGCCCCCTTGACCGGCGCGAACCAGAGCCCGTTGTAGACGATGTCGGCGTACTCGCGGGACAGGTCGTCCTTGAGCCGCATCGACATCTTGTCCAGCGTCAGGTGCTCGAGGTCGTGGTGGGCGACGCTCAGGATCGTCCCGCCGGGCGTCTCGTAGACTCCGCGGCTCTTCATCCCGACGAGCCGGTTCTCCAGCATGTCGATCCGGCCGACGCCGTGGGCGCCACCGAGCGCGTTGAGGCGCTCCACCAACTCGATGGGGCCCGTCGCCTCGCCGTCGATGCTGACCGGCCAGCCCTGCTCGAAGCCGACGGTGACGTAGGCCGGTGCGTCCGGGGCCTGCTCGGGCGGGACCGTCCAGCTGAAGGCGTCGGCCGGGGCCTCGATCCAGGGATCCTCCAGGTCGCCGCCCTCGTGGGACAGGTGCCAGAGGTTGCCGTCGATCGAGTAGATCTTCTTCGTCGTCGCCGAGACGGGGACCCCGTGGGCTTCGGCGTAGGCGATCGCGTCCTCCCGGGAGCGGATGTGCCAGTGCCGCCACGGGGCGATCACGGTCAGGCCGGGCGCCTTGGCCTGGTAGGTCAGCTCGAACCGGACCTGGTCGTTGCCCTTGCCGGTGCAGCCGTGGGCGAGCGCGTCAGCCCCTTCCATCAGGGCGATCTCGGCCTGCCTGGCGGCGATGAGCGGTCGGGCCATCGAGGTGCCGAGCAGGTACTTGCGCTCGTAGATCGCCCCGGCCCGAAGCGTCGGGAAGGCGTAGTCCCGGAGAAACTCGTCCTTGAGATCGAGGACGTAGCACTTCGACGCGCCCGAGGCGATCGCCTTGGCCTCGACCCCGGACAGGTCATCGGGCTGACCGATGTCGGCCGCGACGCCGATGACCTCCGTGTCGGCGCCGTACTGCTCCTTGAGCCAGGGGATGATGCAGGAGGTGTCGAGTCCGCCCGAGTAGGCGAGGACGATCTTCCGGGGGCGTGAGCCATCCGCGTTCATCGGCAGGTTGGCGATCGGCGCGGCGGACAGGGCGCTGGGGTCGGTCGTCACGGAGAGTCCTCTCGGCGGGGTATCGCGATGGGTGTTCCGGGGATTGCTGGAACGTGACCTTACCGACCGGCCAAAAGGGTGTCAAGCACCGCACATGGCCCGTCCCGCTCACCATCGCCGTGGTGGTGACCGTCGTCGTAGGGGGGAACCCAGCGACGCGTGAGCCATGACCCTGCACCATCAGTCGGCGAACGCGAATGCGCGGACCCCCTCGACCACCTGGCTGATGTTCGCGAGCGACCGGTCGATTGACCCGCGCTGGTCGAAGCTGTGGTTGGCGCCTTCGACGATGGAGAGCGACACCGCAGGCCGGGTCGTGAGTTGATCGATGACGCCCTGATCGTAGTGGTGGTCGGCGGTCCCGATGGCGACCAGGGACGGCACGTCGGCGGTCATCAGCCGATCGACCACCCCGGCGTCGCGCAGGAGCGGGGTGAGCCAGACCAGGCGGACTGTCCGGCCGGCGC
>CADCWK010000353.1 GCA_902806375.1 uncultured Thermomicrobiales bacterium | reverse complement strand
CCGCGCCAGCGCCGACAAGCTACTAGGTGGGCCACAGGCCGGGTTGATCCTTGGTCGTGCCGACCTCGTCGCGCGGATCGCCCGGAACCCGTTGGCGCGGGCGGTACGGGTCGACAAGGTGACCCTGGCTGGTGTCGAAGCCACCCTGCGGCACTACCTGCGCGGCGAGGAGTCGACGGAGGTGCCGCTCTGGCGGATGGCCGGCGCCTCGCTCTCCACGCTGGAGAGACGGGCCGCCGGCATCGCCGGGTCACTGGGCGGCGAACCGTTCGCGGGGCGCCTGTCGGTCGTGGCCTCCGAGGCGACATTCGGCGGGGGCACGCTCCCCGGACAGGTGTTGCCCAGCGTGGCGATCCGCCTGTCGACCGCGTCCAGTGACGAGGCGGGAGCGCTCGCGCGGCGGTTGCGTCTGGGCCGGACCAGCGTCTGGGGCCGGATTGAGGACGGCAGTGTCCTGCTCGATCTCCGCGCGGTCCCCCCTGGGGACGATGGGCTCATTACCGAGGCGATCCGGGCAGCGCTCGCCCCGACCTGACGCCGACAACGGGCCAGTTGCCCGGCGGACCTAGCCCGTCGGCGAGCGGGAATCCCGGAAGACTGGACTCACCGGCGGGTTGAAGTGGTGCATCGTCTGGCTGAGGTCGCTCATCCGCTGCTGCAGGGTCACGATCGCCGGGAGGTCTCCGCTGGCCTGGGCTGACCGGATCTCCTCCTGGAGGTGCCGCATCAGGGCGTCGAATCGCTCCCGCTGGACCTGTCGCAAGGTCTCGCTGGCCTCGGTCCGCACCTCGGCCGGGAAGCGCTTCGGGATCATCCGGTCCGGTTCCGAGCTGCCGTTCTGCTCGCGCTCCAGGTCGGTCTCCGGCCGCGCGGCCTCCTCGCCACCGACGGCGGCATTGAGGCGCTCGGCGTAGTCGGCCAGTTCGTCCGGGAGCCCGATGATCAGCCGCTCGCCGAAGAGGCCAGCGCACTCCTCGCTGCGGAGCAGTCGCAGCAGCTCACGGTTCCGGCTGCTGCCGAACAGGTCGCCTTCCAGTTGCGCCAGGATCGGCTCGAGGTACGGGCGGAAGGCCACCATGAGCGCGATGAGGTAGCTCTCGTTGTCCAGCCCGCGTCGGCGACCGACGGGGCCAGGTCCCGAAGCGACCCGTGCGCCGGGAGACGCCGACGAACGGCCGAAGTCGCTACGGCCACCGGCGTTGGTGCCCCCCGCCGGACCACGACCGTCCCCCCGGGGCGGTTCGCCGGTCTGTCCAGGGCGGGGACGCCGGTTGCCGGTCTCGGTCGGCGCCCGGCTGAGTTCGGACAGCACCGCTTCCGGCACCGTCCCGAGCTTGCGGGCGACGATCCCGGCGTAGTGGTGAAGGATCACCCGGTCCGGGAGTTGCCGGAGGATGGGCAGCATCCGCCGGACCGCGCCGGACTTGGAGTTGGCGTCGTTGATCTCCACCGTGCTGGCGACGGCGTCGATCAGCCAGTCGATCACGGGGCGAGCGTCGGCGATGACCTGTTCCCAGAGGTCGGGGGAACGCCGGATCAACTCGTCCGGGTCCTTGCCGACCGGCATCGTCGCGATCCGGATCTCGGTCTTGAGGCGCTGCTGGGTGGAGATGATCCCCGGTCCGACGGCGACGACCACGTCCTCATGGTCGATGGCACCGGTGGCCGTCTCCAGCCCACGGACCATCGCCGCCTGCCCGGCGGCGTCCGCGTCGAGGGCGAGGACGATCTTCGGGGCGTAGCGCTTGACGAGGTTGATCTGGGCCTCGGTCAGCGCCGTCCCCATCGCCGCGACGACGTTCCGGTGGCCGAACTGGTGGGCGGTGATGACGTCCATGTAGCCCTCGACGACGACCACCTCGCCGCGCTCCCGGATCGCCTCCCGGGCCAGGTGGAGCCCGTAGAGCAGCCCGCTCTTGTCGAAGAGGGGTGTCTGCGGGGAGTTCAGGTACTTGGGCTGCTGGTCACCGAGGGCGCGGGCCCCGAAGCCGACGATCTCGCCGTCGCGGTCCCCGATCGGGAAGATGAGCCGGCCGCGGAAGCGGTCGTACGTCCGCCCGTCGTCGCTCCGGCCCAGCACGCCGGCCTCGACGGCGAGGTCCGGCGGGAACCCGAGCGCCTCCAGGTTCCGCTTCAGGGCGTCCCGCGACTCCGGCGCGTAGCCGATCCGGAAGGCCTGCATCATCGCCGCGTCGATCCCCCGGCGCGCAGCCAGTTCCCGGCCCGGGGTGCCGGCGTCGAGCGTGATGACGCGCTGGAAGAACCGGCTGGCGGCGGCGTTGGCGTCGATCAGCTTCTGTCGGTGGTCCTGCTCCGCCGGGTCCCTGACCGGCGCCGTCGAGAGGGTGATGCCGGCCCGGCGGGCGAGTTCATGCAGGGCCTCCCGGAAGTCGACATGTTCGACCTCCTGGTAGAAGGTCAGGGCGTCCCCCCGCTTGCCGCAGCCGAAGCAGTTGAACGTCCCCGACTGGGGGAAGACGACGAACGACGGCGTGTTCTCCTGATGGAACGGGCAGAGTCCCTTGAAGCTGCTACCGGTCCGCTTCAGCTGCACGTAGCCGCCGACCAGGTCGACGATGTCGGTCTGGTCCCGGACTTCGGCGACGGAATCGCGTGCCATCGGATGACCTGCTGTCATGTGGCCGCCCATCGCGCGGGGGATCGCGATGGGGCGGCGGGACGCGCGGGGAGGGGCTCAGTGTCGGCGTACGTGGGTCTCGTGCTGTTCCAGCGCCGAGCGGTCGGTCAGGGACGCGACGTAGTCGGCGACGCGCCGCGGGACTGGGTCGTTCGCCGGAGTGACCAGACCGTTGGGCCGCATCTGTCCCGGTGCATCGACATAATACGCAAACAGATCCCGGACGATCGCCTGGGCTCGGGCGGTGTCCGGACGCTGGTTGATCGGAGTATAGACCCGTTCATACAGGAAATCGCGGAGCGCGTCAGCTGCCACACGGACCGCGTCGGTCAGCTGGATGGTCACTGGCACGCTGGAGACATCCGAGCAATG
>CADCWK010000352.1 GCA_902806375.1 uncultured Thermomicrobiales bacterium | reverse complement strand
ACGGCGCCGACCGGTTACGGGACGACCTGATCGCCGAGACGGGCACCACCGATGCCAGGCTGTTCAAGCACGTGGCCGATCCGCGCCTGACCCGGGCAGGGAAGTGGCTCCGGCGCTGGAGCCTGGACGAACTGCCACAGCTCTGGAACATCGTCCGCGGTGAGATGAGCGTCGTCGGTCCCCGGCCACCGCTGCCCGACGAGGTCGCCCTCTACGCTCCCGTCCACCTCCAGCGCCTCGCCGTGGTGCCGGGGCTGACCGGGCTCTGGCAGGTCAACGGGCGGAGCGATCTCAATTTCGAGGAGATGATCCGGCTGGATCTGTACTACGTCGAGACCTGGTCGCCGTGGCTCGACCTCAAGCTCATGGTCCGGACCATCCCGGCGGTCCTGGGTGGCCGCGGCGCCTACTAGCGAACCCGGTCGCCGAGTGGGGGCTCAGCCACCCTGCTCATCATTGGACGAGTGCCGGTTTGGTAGGCTCCGTCGAGCGGCCGGATCGTGCCCCGCTACCCCGAGACGGACGAGGAGTACCCCGGCATGGAGTTGCAGCGGATCGTGACGATACTGCTGCGCCGCTGGTGGCTGGTCCTCGGGATGCCGGCGCTCGTGCTCGGCGTCTCCCTGATCCTGCTCTCGAACAGTCCCTACGTGGCCTCGATCCGTGTCTCGGTCCTGATCCCCGGAGACACCCAGGAGACGGGCAACGCCGAACGCCCGGAACTGATGGTCCTGGATGATGTCACCCAGGTCGTCACGGCCCAGGTCTTCGCTACCGCGATCAGCGCCGAGCTGCAGCAGAGCAACCCGCAGTTCGCGCTTCCGGCCGAGGAGATCCAGGCCGCCCTCTCGGCGGATTACTACAGCCGGATCGTGACGATCCGGGCGACCGACGACGACTCGCAGCAGGCGCTCGCCCTGATCGAAGCCGTTCGCCTGATCTTCGAGCGTGAACTGAACTATCTGCTCATCGCCAGTGGCGGCGATCCGGCGACCGTCCGGCTGATTGAGCCGGCGTCCGTCGGGAGGGACAGCCCGGCGACCGGAGGCGTGGCGCTGGCCATCCAGACCCTCGTCGCGCTCGCGATCGGCTGCGGCCTCGCTGCCCTGGCGGCAGCCTTCGACCAGCGGATCCATACCCGCCGCGACGCGCTCGCGGCCGTCCCGGAGCCGGTACTTGGCCATCTCCGGGTCCCACGGTCTGGGGGGCGGCCGCGACGAAGGGAGCCGGGGCCTGCCGGCCCGGGCGGCTCGCCGGACGCCGACCGAAAGTCCGCCGAGGCGACCCGTGCCCTGCGCGCCACGATGCGCGCGACCCGGTCCGCTGGCCGGGAACCCGGAAGATCGTCCGGCACCCAGGTCGCCACGGCTCCCGTCTGGTTGGTAGTGCCGGTCGATCAGGGAGAGGACATCGGCGGTCTGGTGGCCGAGCGGCTCGGGGCGGCCGGTGCCGCCGCCGGAGAGCGCTGCCTGGTTCTGGACACCACCACTGTTCGCCCGCAGCCCGAGCCAGCGCCCCTCGCCGGATGGCTCCTCGATGAGACGGACGACACCCCGCCGCTGCCGGTCCCCGCAGCTGGCGGTTCCGCGGAGTTGGTCCGGCTCAGCCCGGCGTCCGAAGGCCGTGACCTGATGCGCGGCCCCCGCTGGGATCGGGCGCTGGCAGAGGCCCGGACCTCGTACGATGACGTCCTGATCGGCGTTCGACCGATGACGGCTTCGGCCGACGCCATGGCGCTGGCCTCTCACATCGACGCCATCCTGCTGCTGGTGGTCGTGGGACGGACCGACGGTTCCGCCCTGGTTCAGGCCCGCTCCGCCCTCCAGGCGGCCGGTGGGACGATCGCCGGGACGGTCCTGGTCACCGCGGAGGAGAGGATCGGCTGACCGGTCCGGAGACGCATCATGGCTGACACGGGACCCGCGGACGTCATCGCGGTGCGGCGGTTCACGAAGCGATTCGGCCGGACGGTGGCCGTGGATTCCTTCGATCTCACCGTCCCCGAGGGCATGGTCTACGGCTTCCTCGGCCCCAATGGCGCCGGCAAGACGACGACGATCCGGGCGCTCCTCGGGTTCATCCGGCCAACGTCGGGAAGCACCGCGATCTACGGCCACGACTCGTGGTCCGACGGCCTCGCGGCCCGGGCCCGGCTCGGCTTTCTCGTCCCACCCGACGCGCTCTTCCCGGACATGAGCGGTACGGCACAGCTGGATTACACCGCCGGCCTGAGCGGGGCGCCACCGGTCCTCCGCGATCGCTTCCTCGATGCCCTCGAGCTGGACCGCCGGACGCTGTCGCGCCGGCTCGGGACGTTCTCCAAGGGCATGAAGCAGAAGCTGGCGCTGGTCGCCGCCTTCCAGACCGACCCGGAGGTGCTGATCCTGGACGAACCGACCGATGGCCTCGACCCGCTCATCCAGCGGAACTTCGAGGCGTTGCTGCGTGAGCGGGCCTCCGCCGGGCGAACCGTCCTCATGTCGTCACATGACCTGGCTGAAGTCGAGCGGGTCTGCGAGCGGGTCGCCATCATCCGGGACGGCCGCCTCGTCGCCGACGAGCGGGTCGATGACCTCGTCCAGCGACGGATGCGGCTGGCCGAGATCCGGTTCGCCGGCCCCGTCCCCGACGCGCTCCTGGACGTCCCCGGGATCAGGCTGGTCGACCGCCCTGGCGACCGGATCCGGGTCGCGGTCGAGGGCGACGTTCAACCCCTGCTCGCCTTCCTGGCCGGGCAACGGGTCGACGATCTCATCCTGAACCCGCCGAGTCTGGAGGATGTCTTCTTCGGTTTCTACGGTGCGACGCCCGATCCGGACGAGCGCTCGCACGCCCTTGCCGATGGAGTCACGAACTGATGTTCCTGATGCTGATGCGGCGGTCCCTGCGGCAGGGAATCTTCGGCTCGCTGGCCCTGCTGGCCGGGCTGTTCGTCTTCGAGGTCATCGTCCCGCCGGTCGCCGAGGATGTCGGTACCGAGCAGCTCGACGCGGTGCTCGCGGCGCTGCCGCCCGCCAT
>CADCWK010000351.1 GCA_902806375.1 uncultured Thermomicrobiales bacterium | reverse complement strand
GGATGGGAACCGATTGAGCACGGCACCGGATCACCCCGAGAGTCAACGACCGTTCCGCCTGGGAGTGACCGGGGGCATCGCCAGCGGCAAGTCGACCGTCATGGCGCTCCTGCGGGACCGGGGCGCGGAGACGATCGACGCCGATCTCGTCTACCGCGACCTGATCCAGCCTGGGCGTCCCCTGCACGACCGGCTGGTGGAGCGCTGGGGGGAGAAGATCGTCGCGGCCGACGGCACGATCGACCGACGGGCGCTCGGGGCGATCGTGTTCTCGGACCCCGAGCAACTGGCGGATCTCGACCGCCTGACCCACCCCGCGATCCGGGAGCGGATCGACGAACTGTTCGAGGCAGCGACCGCACGTGTCGTAGCCATCGACGCGGTAAAGCTCATCGAGAGTGGGCACGCCGACCGGTGTGACGCGGTCTGGCTCGTCGTCGCGGACCCTCGGGTCCAGGTCGACCGACTGGTAAACGATCGGGGACTGGAGCGGGACGACGCGGCGCGCCGCGTCGCGGCCCAGCCGGAACTGGCCCCGAGGATCGCGAGGGCGGACCACGTGATCATGAACGACGGGAACCTCAACGACCTCGCCGCAGCCGTCGATGCCGCGTGGCAAAACCTGCCCCTCTGATGAGGTCCGATGGTTGTCGTGCTACGACCGGGACGGTGGCACTCTCCCCCGGACCGAGCGATCGGCGTGACCCACGGATCGCAACGGCATGATGGGCTCTGCCTGAGGGGAGCGCAGTCTCTCCGTTCACAACAGGGACGACAACGTTTCCCACGAGCCGTCTCTTGTTGTGGCACCGCCACGCGGGGGTGGTTCGCTTCTATTCTCGCTATCCATGTCATAGTCGATGACCTTTGGTAAGGTACTCGTCACCGGCATCTCGCTCTCGTGGAGAGCCGTCGTCGACGTGAGACCAGGGAGTGGCGTCTACATGGCCAATCAGGACTACCGTGAGCTTGAGTTCGATGTCTTCTTCGACTTCCAGTGTCCCTTCGTGAACGCGGCGGCGATCTGGTTGCACAACGTCGAGGGCGAACTTGGCTACCCCCTCCGGGCGACGTGGCGAGCGTTCCCACTGGAGCAGGTCAACAGCAAGAATGGCGACGACTGGAAGCTCTGGGAGCAGCCAGACAGCTACGTCAGCCGCGGTCTGCCGGGGTTCCGCGGGGCGATCGCTGCCCGCCAGCAGGGCCAGGATCGCTACCATGATTTCGTCTGGGAACTCCTGAACCTTCGCCATCAGGAGGGCCAGGACCTGGCCAGCGACGCGACCATCACCCAGGCCGCGACAAGGGCGGGGCTGGACCTCGACCGATTCGCCGTGGATCGTGCCAGCCGCGAGCACCTTGGCGTAATCGGGGCCGACTACGGGGAAGCTAGGGACACCCACGGCGTCTTCGGTACGCCGACCTTCGTCTTTCCCAATGGCGGCTCGGCCTATCTCAAACTCCAGCTCGGCAATGTGCCAGCCGGAGCGGAAGCGGTAACCTTCTTCGAGCAGTTCGTCGGAATCACCCGCGACATGCCGAAGGTGGTGGAGATCAAGCGGCCGACCCCACCCCAGACATAGGCGGACGGTTCCCGATCCGGCACGTGACGGGACGACGTTGAGCGACGGGCGCTTGGGCATCCGCTTCGCGACCAGGAGAGGCGACTCCCATGCAACTCGGTGTCTGGCTGCCCTCGACCGAGTTCGACGTCGATCCTGAGCGACTGGTCCGGTTCGCGGAGGACATGGAGCGGAGCGGGCTGTCCTTCTTGGAGGCATCGGACCACGTCCTGACAACGCGGCTGCCCCCCGAGCATAGGTCGGCGTCGATGATCGCGACCGGATTCCATGACCCATTCCTCCTGTTCGCCTTCTTGGCGCCTCGGACGACGCTGTCGTTCGCGACGTCAGTGCTGGTGTTGCCGCAGCGGCCCGCGGCGCTGGTCGCCAAGCAGTTGGCCGAGCTGGTCTGGCTCTTCGGCGACCGGTTCCGGCTGGGCGTCGGCAGCGGATGGAACGCACGGGAGTTCGAGGCGCTGGGAGTCGACTTCGCCGAGCGTGGAGCAATCCTGACGGAGCAGGTCGCGGTGATCGAAGCGCTCTGGCCAGGGGACTTCACGACACTCACCGGCCATCATCACCGGCTGGACGATGTGGGGATCGCTCCGGCGCCCCCTCGTGCCCGGGCGCCACTCTGGTTCGGCGGCCATGGGCGCCGGGTGCTGGACCGTGTCGCCCAGTGGGGCGAGGGCTGGATGCCGCTTGTTGGGCCAGACGAGCCGTCTCTGGCCGAAGAGATCGAATCCCTCCGCCGGCTCACCGTCGAGGCTGGACGGGACCCGGCCGACCTCGGGCTAGAAGGGCGGATCGCGATGCTCTCAACCGACACCGCCGATGACTGGCTCCGTGCCGCAGACGGGTGGCAGGCGCTCGGGGTCACCCACCTTTCACTGACCTACCAAGGGGGCGGCTTCGTCGACCTCGACCGGGCAACAGAGGCGATCCAGACGCTCGTTCCGCGACTGACAGCGTGAAGTGCAGCTACCGGCTCTGAAGCAGGTTGGCAGGCGAGGGACGGGTGGTAATACCCGATCTGAGGGGCGGTGCCCGATCTCGGGCGGCACCCAAGCACGCGCGTCGGAGCCGGTCGAAGACGAACTCGACGCTGACGAATCTGACGCGCGGGCCGTCCTGGCCCGTCGGAAGGTCCGGAGCACGTAAAGCGGGACGTCTGTTCGCGAGAGATCCATACTGGCTTGCGCGTAGTTGATCGAAAGGTTATCTCGCCCGGGCGAGTCACGTTGCGGGACCACGGGCGGCCGTCGTCCTATACTCGGGGAATGGCAAAACCACGTTCTCTGGCGGCCGATCCTCTCGACACCCAGCCCCTCGCTACGGACAAGGTCGAGGCGGTTCGGGCTGGACTGCTGGGCTGGTTCGCCGCCAACGCCCGTGACCTGCCCTGGCGGCGCACCCGCGACCCGTACGCCATCCTGGTCTCCGAGGTGATGCTGCAGC
>CADCWK010000350.1 GCA_902806375.1 uncultured Thermomicrobiales bacterium | reverse complement strand
GGCAACGCCGCGCTGATCCTGGGGGTCCTCGGCGTCCTCTTCTGGCTGGACTGGCGGGTCGGGCTCGGCCTGACCCTGTTCGTCTCCACCGCACTCGTCACCGTCAATGGGCTGCGGGCCGCGGCGACCCGGCACTCCGTCGCCGAGCGGCAGGCGGCGGCCGACGCCTACGGCTTTCTCGGCGAGTACCTGTCCGGACTGGAAGACGTCCGGTCCAGTGGTGCCGCTCCCTTCGTCCTGCGGCGCTGGGCGGCCCTCATGCAGGGGTGGCTGCGGGTCCGGCTCCGGGCCCAGATGCGGGGTTACGCGATGGTCGCCACCACCGAGGGCCTCTTCGGACTCGGCATGGCCTTCGCGCTGGCCCTGAGCGCCATGCTCCATCGCGACGGTACGCTGACGATCGGCACGGTCTTCCTCGTCTTCCGGTTCACGGAGATGCTCCGGCAACCGACCGACCAGATCCGCAACGAGATCCAGGACCTCCAGCAGGCGGGAGCCAGCCTGGGCCGGATCGCGGAGTTGCTCGGCCGGCAGTCCGCGCTCGTCGACGGGTCCCGTGACGTACTCCCGCCGGGTCCCCTCAGGGTCGACATCGACCGGGTCTGGTTCGGCTACGCCCCGGAGTCCCCGGTCCTGCGAGACCTCTCGCTGCACCTCCCGGCGGGACGGGTGCTCGGGATCGTCGGCCGGACCGGCAGCGGCAAGAGCACGCTGACCCGCCTCCTGCCCCGGTTCCACGATCCCGACAGCGGGACGGTCCGGCTGAACGGGGTCGACGTCCGGGACGTGTCCGTCGCCGCGATCCGTTCCCGGATCGGGCTGGTCACCCAGGAAACCCATCTCTTCGACGCGACCCTCCGCGACAACCTGACGCTGTTCGATGACGACATCCCGGACGCGCGGCTGCGCGACGCCCTCGTCTCGGTCGGCATGGGAGGCTGGCTCGACGGCTTGCCAGCCGGGCTCGATACGCGGATCGGTGCGGGAGGAGCCGGTCTGTCCGCCGGGCAGGCCCAGATCCTCGCCTGCGCCCGCGTCCTGCTGCGCGACCCGGACCTCGTCATCCTGGACGAGCCGTCGTCCCGACTCGATCCGGCGACCGAGCGGTCGGTCCATCTCGCCCTGGCCCAGCTGCTGGCGGGCCGGACGGGCATCGTCGTGGCCCACCGGCGCCAGACGATCGATCTCGCCACCGACATCCTGGTCCTGGAGGGGGGCGAGGTGCTGGAGCAGGGACCGCGCGACGCGCTCCTGGCCGACCCGATGTCCCGTTACGCGGCGATGTGGTCGCTCGCCACCGAGGAGGTCGCCTCATGACGACCCAACCCACGTGGCGCTACCTGGTCCAGTTGTCCCGCTTCGCCGGGCGCTACAGCGCCGCCCACGCCAGTCTCTGGGGGGTGATGAACCTGTCGGCCCTGCTGCCGGGACTGATCGCCCAGCGGTTCTTCGACGCCCTCACGGGTGAGGCGGCGGTGACGGGGGGCACCAGTGGACTCATCGTCCTGCTCGTCGCCCTCGCGCTCGGTCAGGCGGCCCTCTGGCTCGTCGCCGGCTACGTCGAGATCGTGTTCCGTTTCCTGATCAGTGCCCTGCTGCGGCGGAACCTGCTCTCGGGTCTGCTCCGGCGGCCAGGCGCCCTCCCCCTGCCCTTCGGCATCGGTGAGACGATCAATCGTTTCCGGGACGACGTCGATGTGGCGGAGGACTATCTCGACTGGACCGACGAGATCATCGGCCAAGGCATCGTCGCCGTCCTGGCCCTCGGCATCCTGCTGGCTACCGATGCCGTCATCACGCTGGTGGTGTTCCTGCCGCTCATCGTGGTGGTGGCGGTCGCGCAGCGGGCGAACGCCACTATCGGTCGATACCGGGAAGCCAGCAGTCAGGCCGCCAGTGCGGTCTCGGGCTCGATCGGGGACATGCTCACCGGTGTCGAGACGCTCCGAGCCGCCGGCGCCGAGGACCGCGCCATCGCGCGGCTGGCCCGGCTCAACCAGGAGCGCCAGGCACTGACCGTCAGGGACCGGATGGCGACGCAGCTCCTGGACGCCGTCACCAACAACCTGACCGGGATCGGGACGAGCCTGATCATGCTGCTCGCCGCCAGCCGGCTGGGCGCGGGCAGCCTCTCCGTCGGGGACTTCGTCCTCTTCGTCTCGTTTCTCTCCCACGTCACGGGATTCACGTCCGCCTTCGGCCAGTACCTCGTCCGGGTCCGCCAGGCGACCGTCGCCTTCGGTCGGCTACAGACCCTCATGGACGGTGCACCGGTCCACGCCCTCGCCGCGCCGGCTGCGCTGCACCTGCGCGGCAGGCTCCCCGACGGTCACTCGCCGGCGCCTCCCCGGGCCGCTCCGCTCCGGCGTCTCACCGTCTCCGGCCTGACCTACCGCTATCCCGGCAGCGAGAACGGGATCGTCGGCGTCGAGCTGGAACTCGTGGCAGGCACCCTCACCGTGGTCACCGGCCGCATCGGCGCCGGCAAGACGACCCTCCTGAGGGCGATCCTGGGGTTGCTCCCGGCGCAGGCGGGCGAGATCCGCTGGAACGGCACCGTGCTGGATGACCCGGCGACGTACCTCGGTCCGCCCCGGGCGGCCTACACCCCGCAGAGTCCCCGGCTGTTCACCGACACCGTACGCGGCAACATCCTGCTCGGCCTGGCCGCGGAACCGCACCTGATGGAACGCTCGGTCAGAGCCGCCACGCTGGACCGTGACGTCGCGACCTTCCCTCACGGCCTGGACAGTCCGGTGGGGACGCGCGGTGTGACCCTGTCCGGGGGGCAGGTCCAGCGCACGGCCGTCGCCCGCATGCTGGCCCGGGACGCCGACCTGATGCTCATCGATGACGTCTCGAGCGCACTGGACCCCGAGACCGAGCGCACGCTCTGGGACCGGTTGCGCGCACGCCCCGGAACGACGTTTCTGGCGGTCTCCAACCGACACGCCGCCCTCGCCCGGGCGGACCGGATCGTCCTCATGGAGGACGGGCGCGTCCGAGCGACCGGCACCCTCGCCGAGCTGCT
>CADCWK010000349.1 GCA_902806375.1 uncultured Thermomicrobiales bacterium | reverse complement strand
GCCACCCGGGTCGAGCCCCAGGCGCTGGTCGCCGACCTGGAACTGGACGTAGTACGGTGAGTCGATATCCGGCGCGGCGCCGATCAGGGCACTGAAGACGGATTTCGCGCGGTCGAGGTCCTGGACGGGGTAGATGAACGTCTTCACGCCTGAGGCCATGAGATGCTCCTTTTCGGCTTCGTTCGCGACGGTCCACTGCCGGCCGCTACAGGTCTGACGCGCCCCAGAGGAGGAATGTGACCGATGGCCGGGCGGGACGATCTTGCCGAGCGCTTCGAGGCCAGTCGGGGTCACCTGCGGGCGGTGGCCTACCGGTTGCTCGGGTCGCGGGCCGAGGCCGAGGACGCGGTTCAGGAAGCCTGGCTGCGGCTGAACCGGACCGACACGGGTGAGGTCGAGAACCTCGCCGGCTGGCTGACGACGGTGGTGGGGCGGGTGTCGCTCGACATGCTGCGCTCCCGCGGGACGCGGCGCGAGCAACCGATGGATGAGTCCTCCCCGGAGGTGGCCGGGCGTGGGTCGGGCGCCGTCGACCCCGCGGACGAGGTAGTCATGGCCGATGCGGTCGGCCCGGCGCTCATGGTCGTCCTGGACACGCTGTCGCCGGCGGAGCGGCTGGCGTTCGTGCTCCATGACCTCTTCGGAGTGCCGTTCGACGAGATCGCGGTGATCCTGGGGCGGTCACCGGAGGCCGCCCGGCAACTCGCGAGCCGGGCGCGGCGACGGGTACGGGGTGCGACACCGTCACGGGAGGCCGACCTCGAGCGGCAGCGGGAGGTAGTCAATGCCTTCCTGCGCGCCTCGCGGGCCGGGGATTTCGAGGCGCTGCTGACCGTGCTCGATCCCGACGTGGTGGTGCGGGCGGACGCGATGGCGGTCCAGATGGGTGCGGAGGCGGAGGTCCGGGGCGCCACGGCGGTCCTCAAGACCTTCCTCGGTCGCGCGGTCGGGGCGCAGCCAGCGATCATCGACGGGATCGCGGGGGCCGCATGGGCACCGGGTCGCCAGTTGCGAGCAGCCATCCTGTTCACCGTGGCCGATGGCCGGGTGACGGCGATCGATCTCGTCTCCGACCCCGCGCGCCTCGGGCAGCTCCAGGTCGATCTGCTGCCCCGGGCGGCCGTGTGAACCCCGGTCCCTCTGGCGGCGTCGCGAGCCGCCGGGATCGATATGAGGGAGGCGGGCCGTTCCCTCTCGGGCGCGACGGTCGCACGCCACCCTCTCGCTGAGTGGTGCGACGGGCTCGGGATCGGGAGCCATGGAGGCGTGCGACCACGCGAGTCTCGCGCTGGCCGGGACGACCGGGGAACTGCATGGCCGCATCCCGCTGGACGGCCACGCGATCCTGCCCTGCTCGCCAGCGTGATCCATCGACAGCGAGCCGGTCCTGGCGACCCGGCAGACCCTCCGCGTCGAGGCGAACGGCGCTCCTTGATCGGGGCGTCGTCCCCGTCAGCCGGTCGCGCTGGACCCGGTTGGGCGAGCCAGGATCGGCGCCGATGCCGCACGAGTGCCGGTGGGTGGACCGTCCCATGCACTTGACAGCCGTGTCTATGCTTCGGGTCCGGGCAGGCTTGACGGTCCGGCTATCATTGAGAATGATTCTCAATAGATCGAGCGGCCGGCCGCCGACTGCCTTGACATCGCTCCGGCGAGATCGCTAAGGTAGAACGGATGTCAGAAAACCGCGGCTGAGCCGGGGCCCCTCGACCGTCACCTCACCTCCCTCCGGCTCATCCACGGCACTCGCCCCGCGGCCGCTGACGAACCCTCCCCCGGCACCCTCGCGACAGGAACCACATGGCCACCGATAGCATTGAGCGGGTCGACGAGACCACCCCGAAGGCGCCTGCCCGGAAGAGCCGGGCGGCCACCACCGGGACGACGACCGCCGCAAAGACGACCCGCGCCGCCGCGAGCAAGACCACCTCGACGGGCAAGGCTGGCGCGACTACCACCCGCAAGGCGACGGGAACGAAGACCGGCACCGCGAAGAAGAGCACGAGCAAGTCCGCCTCGCCGACCGGCGCCGGCCGCGGCAAGCTCGTCATCGTCGAGTCCCCGGCCAAGGCGCGGACGATCGCCAAGTACCTGGGCAGTGGCTTCACCGTCAAGGCGTCGATGGGGCACATCCGCGACCTCCCCAAGAGCACGCTCGGGGTCGAGGTGGCCAACGACTTCGCGCCCAAGTACCTCGTCCCACGGGACAAGAACAAGGTCGTCAAGGACCTCAAGGACAGCGTCGCGCGGGCCCGAACGATCTACCTCGCCACCGACCCCGACCGCGAGGGCGAGGCGATCGCGTGGCACCTGATGAAGGCGACCGACGCGGACTTCCTCGGCAAGCAGATCCACCGGGTCGTCTTCCATGAGATCACCCCGGCCGCCGTCAACGAGGCGATGGCGGAGCCCCGCGACATCGACATGCAGCTCGTCGAGGCCCAGCAGGCCCGCCGGATCCTCGACCGCCTCGTCGGCTACGGCGTGTCGCCGCTGCTCTGGAAGAAGGTCAAGCGCGGGCTGAGCGCCGGGCGCGTCCAGTCGGCCGCCCTGCGGATCGTGGTCGAGCGCGAGCGCGACATCCAGGCGTTCGTCCCGGTCGAGTACTGGTCGCTGGACGCCGACCTCTCCAAACGCGTGTCCGGCGAGCCGAAGAAGAGCGACCTGTTCCGGGCCGCCCTCAGCCGGATCGGGGACAAGAAGGCCGAGCTCTCGACCGAGGCCGAGACGATGGCCGTCGTCGAGGGACTCGATGGTGCCGCCTACCGGGTCCAGGCCGTCACCCGGCGCGAGTCCCAGCGCCGCCCGCAGGCCCCGTTCACGACCAGCACGCTCCAGCAGGAGTCATCCCGCAAGCTGGGCTACGCGCCCCGACGGACGATGCAGCTGGCCCAGGAGCTCTACGAGGGCGTCGACGTCGGGGCCGAGGGGACGGTCGGGCTGATCACCTACATGCGGACCGACTCGACCAGCGTCGCCTCGGTGGCGCAGCAGGCCGCCCGTGAGACGATCACCGCCCGGTTCGGCGCCG
>CADCWK010000348.1 GCA_902806375.1 uncultured Thermomicrobiales bacterium | reverse complement strand
CGGCCGCCGTGACGACTGCCGCCGCCGCCTACGGGTTGACCCCTCGGGAGCGCGAGGTGCTCGGACAGGTCGCCGAGGGCCGGTCGGACCGCGAGATCGCCGACAGCCTGTTCCTGAGCCGTCGGACGGTCTCCGAGCACGTCCGCCACATCCTCGCCAAACTGGACACGCCGACCCGGACCGCCGCGACCGCCCTCGCCCTGCGCACCGGCCTGATCTGATCCCCGGTCCCGCTGGTGCCCAGCGTCAGGGCGCACGGGCGTTGAGGGGTCGTCGCTATGCTGGCGAGCGGTAGGCCAGGCACTGCTCGTGGCTGCGGACCGTCGCCACGAGCACCTCGTCGAGGAACTGGCCGAGTTCGACGTGGACCCGGACGGCCCGTTTGGCGGCGAGTGCCTCGTCGTCGGTCAGCCCGATGATCGAGCGGATTACGGGGACGCGGAAATAGAGGAACGCCTCGACCGATTCGGCGACGTTGAGCCCGGCGGCGGCGCTGACGCGGCCGTAGTGCTCGCCGATCTGCCGGGCCTCGCCGAGGGCGGTCGCCCGCTCCGTCGAGCCGGCCGGTGTCGTCACGAAGCGACCGGCCAATTCGATCAGACGGCGCCCGTACCGGCGCAGGTCTTCCAGCATCGACGGGGAGTAGGCCCGGTACCAGCGTCGATCCCGGGCGGAGACGAACTGCTCGTCCTCATACCCGGCGATCGACCGCTCGGCCAGCGTCTGGCGGCCCAGTCGCGGCCGGGTCTGACGCCGCGGACCGTCGCCGACCAGCGCCCGGAGGGTCTCCTCGCTGTAGCGCCGGTGACCGCCGGGGGTGCGGAAGACGGGGACCTTGCCGGCGTCGCTCCAGCGGCGCAGGGTGGACTGGTCGACGCCGAGCAGCTTGCAGGCGGCGTTGATGGTCATCCAGCGGCCCTGGTCCGGTAGCTGATCCAGGACGCGATCCTCGGGACAGGGGCGCGACATCGCCGACGTCTCCGGGCACGGGCGCCCCGGCGATGGCTCCGGGCGGTGATCCCCCGGCGAACTGACCAGGCCGATGGTACGAGGAGGCAGACTGCCTAGAGAGCGGGTCGTCATCGTACCCTTCCAGGTGTGCGCGAGCCGTACAGCACCGTGCGGCGGCGGGCGGCGACAGGTCCAGCGGCCCGGATCGTCGGGGCCACGGAACGTGTGCATTTCGCCCAGTCTTAACAGTGTAGCCCAGAGGTAGGGGTTTTCAAACCGGTCGGATATCGGCGAGTGGGACGATATGGCCCGGGACTGACGGTCGGGATGTGATCGAATAGGGCGAGCGGGACAGCGGAGGGGCTGGCGGCGCGATCAGTCGTCTGATCCAGCGCCGAGAGCAGCGGGACCGCCAGGCGCCCTGTCACGGACGCGGCATGGCAGACGGATGGCCGTGACGCCGCGACGACCTGCTCGCCCGGGCCTGCAGGCAGCCCCGCGGCTCGGGACAGCAACGAGACCAAACGTGGTCCGACTCTGCCAGCTCGGACGGCTACTTCCCCGCCGAGAACAGCAGCTCCCGGATCGACATCAGTTGCGACCGCAGCCCGCTGTCCGACGCGAGGTCCTTCTCGATCTTGCCGATGCCGTGCATGATCGTCGTGTGGTCGCGGCCGCCGAGGATGCCGCCGATCTCGACCAGCGACGCGGTCGTCTCGTTGCGGATCAGGTACATCGCGACCTGCCGGGGGACCATGATGTCCTGCTTGCGCGACTTGCCCTGGATCGCGGCGACGGTCACGCCGTAGTGACCGGCGACGAGTTCGAGGATCGCGGCCGGGTTGAGCCGGGGGCGCCGGCTGGTCATCGCCGAGTCGGTCAGCGACTCCATCGCCAGGTCCAGCGAGACCGGCCGGCTGGTCAGTTCGGCCAGCGCCAGGATCTTGTTGAGCGCCCCCTCGAGTTCCCGCGTGTTGGTCTGGTCCTTGCCCGCGATGTACTCGGCGACGTCGCCAGGGACCGTGATCCCCAGTTCCTCGCTCTTGGTTCGCAGGATGGCCATCCGCATCTCGTAGTCCGGCGCCTGGACGTCGGCCATCAGCCCGCCCTCGAACCGCGACCGGAGCCGCTCCTCCAGCCCGCCGATCGCCTTGGGCGGCTTGTCGGAGGTGATGATCACCTGCTTGCCGCCCTCGCGCAGCGCGTTGAAGGTGTGGAAGAACTCCTCCATCGTCGCTTCCTTGCCGGCGATGAACTGGATGTCGTCGATCATCAGGATGTCGATCAGCCGGTAGCGGGCCCGGAACTCCTCCATGTCCGTCCGGGCGCGGAGGGCGTTGATGAGGTCGTTGGTGAACCGCTCGGACGAGACGTAGCGGACGACGAGCTCGGGGTTGGCGGCCAGCGCCTTGAAGCCGATCGACTGGATCAGGTGGGTCTTGCCCAGCCCGACGCCGCCATAGACGTAGAACGGGTTGTACTTCTCGCCTGGCCGGTCAGCCACGGCCAGCGAGGCGGCGTGGGCGAAGCGGTTGGACCCGCCCACGACGTAGGTCTCATAGGTATAGCGTGGGTTGAGGCCGTGGCTCGGCGCGGCCGAGAGCGTCGCCTGGTGCCGCTGCGGGGCACGGTCCGCCACTGTCGGCAGACTGGGCGCCGGGCGGGAGCGGGAGTCAGCTCCCCGGACCGGACGGGCCGGTGTCCGGCGCGGGGTGGGCGCCGTACTCCCGCCGCGCGTGGCCCGGTCCGCCGGAGGGCTCGGGGCAGTGGGCTCCGTGACCGTCGCGTCGTCCGTCCCGTCGCCCGCGGTGTCTCCATTCTGCCCGCGGATCTGCGCCTCGATGCTGCGCGTCATGACGATGAACTTCGCGGTGACCGGCCGGCCGACATAGTCGGAGAGCGACTTCTCGACGTTCTTTGCCCAGCGCATCTGCAGCGTGTTGGCGTTGACCGTGTTGGACGCGGCGATCGTGGCCACGTCGTCCTCGAGCGAGACCATGACCGTCGAACTCAGATAGTTCCGATAGACATTGGCCGTCACGCCTCCATCCTTGAGGTCGTTGAGGACGGCTTGCCAGAGTTGCGGCGGCTGCATGGGGGTGAATGCTCCCGCGTGGTGTACGGACACGCGTTCCCGGCACTGTAGCACCCGCAGAAAATGTGGACAACTCGGGCGGCCCGGTCAGTACGAGCGGTCACGGCTGACGAGCCGCGAGACGAGCAGGATGACGACGGAGACGAGCAGCAGGATGATCGCGAGCAGCAGGGCGGCCGGGAGGTCGCCCGAGCCGTACTCGCCGTAGATGGCCAGCGGCATCGTCTGGGTGGTCCCGGCGAGGTTGCCGGCGAACATGATCGTCGCGCCGAACTCGCCCAGCGCCCGCGCCCACGCGAGCACCGCCCCCGCCGCCAGGCCCGGACGGGCCAGGGGCAGGGTGATCGTGCGGAAGACGGTGCCGGGCCGGGCACCGAGGTCGGCGGCGGCGGCTTCGAGGTCCGGTTCGATCCGGCCGAAGCCGCCGCGGGCGGCCCGGATGTAGAACGGCGCGGCGACGAAGATCTGGGCGATGACGACGGCGACGGCGGTGAACGGGATCGTGATGCCCCACTCGGCCAGCGTCCCGCCCAGCACGCCCCGGCGGCCAAAGGCCATCAGCAGCGCGATCCCGGCAACGGCGGGCGGCAGGACGATCGGCAGATCCACGAGCGTGTCGACCAGCCAGCGGCCCCGGAACGGCCGCCGGGCGAGGATGTAGGCCAGCGGCGTCCCGAGCCCGACGATGACCAGCATGGCGATGGCCGTCGTGACGAGGCTCAGGGTCAGGGCCTGCCGGAACGTGGCGAGGGTATCGGCGGTGACGTCCGTCCCGTACTGCAGCGTCCGCCAGACCAGTGCGACCATCGGCACGACGATGAACAGGGCCAGGATCAGCCCGAGTGGCCAGATGGCCATCTCGAACCCCGGCAACCGTCGGGACGGGTCCCTCTGTGGCACGCGGCGGTCAGGCGTTCGGGTCGGGTCGGATCCCAGCACTGGGATGGTGCCGGTCATGCCGGCGAACCGGTGAACCGTGGGAGTCTGGCCGTCAGATCACGCGTGGTCGGGAAAATGACTCCCCTCTCCGGTCCCGGTGAGCCGACCGCGACCGCAGGTCGGGTGAGCGATCCGGGAGCCGGGGAGGGGTCGGGGGAGGGGTCTGCTCGCCGCCAGCAGGCGCCGGGGGATACGTCCCGTGGCATCGTCACGCGTGGCCAGGTCGTCGAGTCCGGCCCGTCCGGTCCGGACGACGCGGGTCGCCGGGCGCGAGGACCGATGGCCCCAATACCCACCGCTACCGCTCGTCCCAGAACTGGCGCTGGAACTCGGCGGTGTCGTAGTAGCCGGTGATCGCGACGATCAGCCCGTCGAGCGATTCGACCAGGGCGATCTGGTCGGAGGCGGCCCCGGGCTCGCCGTCCGGGCCCGGCTCGCGGAGGACGAACACGATCGCGGCGGCGTCGGCCTCGCCGATCGTCCCGATGATCTCCCAGCGACCGTCGGGATAGGAGGAGACCACCGTCCCGAAGTAGTCGACGATCTCGTCGGCCGGTCCGAGCGGCTCGCGGTGCGGCAGCGCCCGGAAGACGGCCCCGTCGGCCAGCGTCGACCGGAGCCGGTGCGGGTCCCGGGCGTCCAGCGCCTCGAAGAATTCACGGCCCAGTTCGGCGGCGGTGGGGAAGGGGTGGTCACCGTTGCCGGTACCCGGCTGCTGCATGGGACGTGATCCTCGACGGTCGAAGGGGATGCGGGACCAGACGAACTGGCTGGCTGCCGGGCAATCTAGCCGATGGGGCGACCGCGACGCTAGCCAGTCCCGCCGCGCCCGGTGCGTCGCGCCGGCCCAGGGAGCGGCCCGGAGAGGGTGAGGCGGTGGGTCACCCGAGGGCCTCACGGATGCGGGTGCCGTGGTCGGTATCGCTCGCGACGATCTGGCTGCCGAGCCAGAGGAGGTTCACCTCTCCGTAGGTCTCGTGGTCGGCGGTCCGGTGCCAGCTGTCCTCGTCGGCGTGGGCGAGATGCTCGACGAGGTCGGCCCGCAGCCCGAGGAAGGCACGCAGCACGGCGTCCGGGTCCTGACCGCGGTAGTCGCGCTCGATCGCCCAGAGTTCGTCGTCGAACGCGGGCAGGGTCGGGTGATCCCCGGTCAGCATCGCATCGACGCGACCGAGGAAGATCTCCTCCCAGTCGCGCAGGTGGGGCAGGAGTTCGACGACGCCGAGACCGCCGTCGCTGGCCGGGGCCAGGAGCGCCTCGCGAGGCTGGTCGGCCAGCAGCCGGGTGAGTTCCTCCGGGAAGGAGGTCAGCGCCGCGATGATGCGTTCAGGGGTCGATTCGGCTGCCGTCACCAGGTCTCCTCACAGGTCGTCGGATGCGTCTCGAGCAGGACGGCGACCTCTGCCATCCGGTGATCGTCGGGATCTCCCCCAGGCGACCGGCGCCAGGCCCGGATCTCGGGCGGGTCCGCCGCCAGCGAGATGATAGCCATCAGGGCGTCCGGATACCGGAATTCCCGCAGGTCGGTCGGCGACGGCACGGCCGGATCGGCGGGGTGCGAGTGGACGATGGCCCCGAGCGTCCACCCGGCGGCCGACAGCCGGTCGACCGCTGCCCGGACGTCGCGGGGCTCCATTGTATAGCGCATCGGGGAGGCATCGACGTTGGCGCCGGGGAACCATGCCCTCGCGACCAGGCGGTCACGGTCGCGCACGGTGGCCAGGAGACCGACCGACTCGTTCGGTCGGGCCGCGTCGGCGTGGGCGAGCATGCGCCGCCGGATCGCCGCCGGCAGGACGAGGACCATGGGCGATCCGGCGGCGGCGGGAGCCCGCTCCGGGACCAGGTCGCGGGGAGTGGCAGGATGCATGGGCGGATCATGCCTGTCCTCCCGGGGTCTGTCCACCCCCGGTCGTGCGGCCCGGCGCGACCGGGGGGCTCTTGGTCCCGGAGCTGGACCGGGCGCACGGTAGAATCAGCCCGTCCACCGTCGCCCACCCGTCGCTGGCAGCCCGGCCCCATGAGAGGACCCCGTCGATGCATGGCTCTCCCCATCCCGCCCCGCTACCGAGACGGTCCTGGCGGTGGCTGCTGACCGCCGTCCTGCTCGCCGGGTCGCTGGCGCCGGTCACTGCCCGGCCCGTGGCGCTGGCGCTCGGTGACGGCACGCCGGCCGGCACCCCGGTCTCGACGCCTGCCACCCGCGAGGGACAGGGCGACTCCGACCCGGACCTCTACGCCGGCGTCGTCCCCGCCAGCCGCGAGGCGATCCATGGGCAAACGGCGGGCGACCTCTCCCGCTACGCCATCGACCTCGTGGTCACCCCGGCCACGGCCGACGAGTTGACGGTCTTCTCCGGCACGGTCGACCTGCTGTTCGTCAACCCGACCTCGCGTCCGCTCGACGAGGCGGTCTTCCGGCTCTATCCCAACGACGAGCGGTACGGCGACGGGGACATCGCGATGCGTGACGTCACGGTCGCCGGCGGGCCAGTCGAGCCGGACCTCAGCGTCGGCGACACGGTCGCGACGATCCCGCTCGGGACGGAGCTGGCCCCCGGCGAGGCGATCTCGATTACCTACGGCTTCGACGGCCGCGTCGCCAACGACCCGGCCGGCTCCTACGGGATGTTCACCTACAGCCCCGGCTCGGGCACGCTGGCGCTGGCCCACTGGTACCCGGTGCTGGCCGGGATCGAAGTCGACGAGGACTGGAAGGTCGAGCCGGTCAGCGTCAACGGCGACCCGGTCTTCTCCAACACCTCGCTCTACGACGTCACGATCACCCTGCCGGCCGACTGGCAGGTCGCGGCCTCGGGCGTGGAGGTCGAATCGGACGCGTCGGGTGACAGGCTGGCCCGCCGCTTCGTGACCGGTCCGTCCCGCGACTTCACGTTCGTCGCCGACACCTCGTTCGAGCGGATCAGCCAGCGGGTGGGGGAGACCGAGGTGGTGGCCTGGTACGACACCGCCAGCCGCGATGGCGCCGAGGCGGTCCTCGCCGCCGGTGTCGCGACGCTCGAGCAGTACCAGCCATTGCTCGGCGAGTACCCGTTCGTCGAGATGGACCTCGTCGAGGTGTCGGTCGGCAACGGCGCGGCCGGGATCGAGTTCCCGCAGCTGATGTTCATCGGCGGGTCCTATTACGACGAGGCGCCCGTCTCCCCGCCGGACACGTCCTACCTCGAGAGCCTGGTCGTCCACGAGGTGCTGCACCAGTGGTTCTACGGGCTGGTCGGCAACGACCAGTACGCCCACGGGTTCCAGGACGAGGCGATCACCAACTACCTGATGGCCTACTACTTCGGTCTCCAGTACAGCCCGGAGGCCTTCGAGGTCTGCTACCTGTCGCAGGTCGAGATCCCGTACCTGCGTTACCTGTTCGACCGTGGGGACATGGTCGTCGACTTCCCCAGCGATGAGTTCGTCCCGGCCGCTGACTACGTGATCGCGGCCTACTACAAGGGGGCCGTCGGGTTCGGCGCGATCAACGAGGCGATCGGCGACGACGCGTTCTTCGCGGGGCTGCGCGCGTACGTCGCCGAGTTCCGCTTCGCCGTCGCGGCGCCGTCGGACATGCTCGATGCCTTCGAGGCGGCGGCCGGTCAGGAGCTCGACGGGCTCTGGGCGAACTGGTTCGAGGGGGAGAACGGCGCTGCCGACTTCTCGCCCGCCGACCTGCAGTCGGCTGAGGCCCGGCTCGCCGAGCTGCGCGCGGCCGGATGACGCCACGCGATCTCGCCGTCAGCCAGGCGTCGCGGCCGGATCGCGCTGCGCTGTCGCCGCGCATCGGGGACACGCGCCGCCAGGCCGTCGGCCGCAGCCCGCGCCGGTTCGGTCTCTCGACCCTGACGTGGTACGCGATCGGCGTCGTGCTCGTCACCCGGCTGGCGCTGCTGCTGATCGCGATGGTCACCGTTCGCGCCATCCCCCGGATCGGGCCGTGGCCTGAGCAGTTGTACGACCGGTTCCTCGTCAACTACCCGCTGTTCGACGGCTGGGCGCGCTGGGACGTCTCCCATTACGTGGCGATCGCCCGGCTGGGCTACGGCGACCCGACCAGCCCCAGCCACGACGGCGGCGTCGGCTTCTTCCCGCTCTATCCCATGCTCATGCGTGGCGCCGTCGCGGTCGTTGGGGTGGAACCAGACGGTCCAGCGCTGGCCTTCGCCGCGCTGGCGATCAGTTCGGTCTGCTTCCTCGTCGCCGTGCCGCTGTTCGCCGGGCTGGTCGCCGACCAGCTCGGCGAGCGGGTCGCCCGGACGGCCACGCTGCTGCTCTGCGTCTCGCCGTTCTCGTTCTTCTTCACCGCCGCGTACTCGGAATCGCTGTTCCTGCTGCTGGTCGTCGTCTCGCTGCGGGCCGGGCTGTCCGGGCGCTGGCGACTGGCGGCGCTGGTCGCCGGGCTGGCGACGGGGTCGCGGCTGGTCGGGCTGGCGATCGCGCCGGCGCTGGTCTTCCTGGCATGGCGCCGGGGGGAGCCGCTGCGGGAACTGGTCTGGACGGCGGCGCTGTCCGTCTGGGGCGTGGTCGGGTATTTCGGCTACCTCTGGGTGACGACCGGCAACCCGCTGGCCTATTTCAGCGCCCAGGCCAACTGGGGCGACTGGGGCGACTACGTCTGGTACTACCTGGAGTTCCTGGTCACCGACCCGGTCGGCTACGTCACGGGTGACGAGCGCCGGCTGGTGATCCTGCTCAACGCCGCGCTCGGGCTGGGAGCGATCGTGGTCCTGCCGCTGGTCTGGCGCTGGCTGGACGAGGCGACGGCGCTGCTGACGACGCTCCTGGTCGTCGTGCAGTTCGCCAACACCTGGGTGTCGCTGGGCCGCTACCTGCTCCCCGCGATCGGGGTGACGATCGTCGTCGCCGCGCTGCTGGAGGGTGCCCGCCCGCGGGACCAGGCCGAGGTGCTGGGCGCCTCCGCCCGCCTGCCGCGCTCCTCGACGGCCCTGCGGGACCTGACGCTGGTCATTTCCGTCGCGCTGCTAGGGTTGTTGACGGTGCTGTTCGCCGCCGGGTTCTGGGTGGTCTAGGAGTGTCGCTGCGGTCTCCCTCGCGTGATCGATCCTGCATCTATGTCCAGGTTGAACCAGAACGGCAGGGCCACGGGGCCTATCACCCGGCGGCGCTGCCGTCCGTTCGATGTGGGCGTGTCGCTAACCCCACGGTGCCAGCCCGCTGTTGTTGACGATGACGACCTCGTCGATCTGCCACTGGCCGCTGGGCTGTTCGATGAAGACTCGGAAGGTCGTCGAACCGGCTCGAGTCTCAGGTCTCCCTATCCTGACGGGACGAGCGGGAAAAGGATTCGGGTGGGCGGAGAGGCGGGCAGCCCTTGCCCGTCCTGTGACGGACCGCCGGGGGCCGCCACATGGATCGTCGGACGTGTCGATCGGGTAGGAGCTGGCCAGACGCGGCGACCATGGGGAGGATCAGGCGCTCGCGCCGCGCCAGTCCCCGAGGTACTCCATGTTCCGGGCGGTGGCCGTCGCGACGTCGTCCCCGTGCAGCCGGGCGACGACGTGCAGCGCCATGTCGATCCCGGCCGAGACGCCGGCGGACGTGACGACCGCGCCCTCGTCGACGACCCGCCGGTCGTCCAGGACGGTCGTGGCCGGAGCGAGTCGCCGCAGGTGGTCGATCCCGGCCCAGTGGGTCGTCGCCCGGCGGCCATCGAGCAGCCCGCGGGCGGCGAGCAGGAAGGCGCCGGTGCAGACGCTGGTCGTCAGTTCGACCGTGCGGCTCCGGTCGGCGATCCAGTCGAGCAGGACGTCATTGGTCTGCTCGCGCCGGGTGCCGCGGCCACCGGGGACGACGAGGATGTCGAGCGGCGGGTGGTCGGCGATGGTCGCGTTGGGCTGGACGAGCAGGCCGCCGGTGCAGGTCACGAGGCCGGCGGTCTGGGCGATGGTGATGACGTCGAACGGTCGCTCGTCGCCGCGGTCTCCGTCGCTGGACACGTCGGCGGTGGTCGCGAACACTTCGAACGGGCCGCAGACGTCGAGCACCTCGACGCCCTCGAAGATCAGGATGCCGACCGTCCGCCGGGCCGCCGAAGACTCCGCCACCGTGTGCTCCCTGCCCGTCGCGGGGCCGCTCATCGACCATGATCGCCAGCGGGTCCCCGGTCCGAGTATGGCATAGTGCGCCGGGCTGTTTGACCCGCTGTGGCGGTGGTTCGTCGCGGTCGCGATGGGCGTGGTGGTCTGGCAGGGAGGGCTCGGTGGCTGATGCGGAAACGGATCGTCGGACGGGGGAAGCGCCGGTCGGCGACGACGAGGCCGTGACGACCGGGGCGGCCGATGGGCGGGACGGGGGCCGCGCCGCCGGCCGGACCGACGCGCCGGGCGAGGCCCTGGAAGAGACCGAGCAGCGACCGGTCACGATCACGGGCTCGCAGGTCAGCGGGCTGCGCGCTACCCGGGTCGAGATCCGGGACTCCATGGTCGAGTCGGTCGACGCCGAGCGGGTCGATCTGACCGACTCCCGGGCCGGGCGTGTCGATGGGCGGCTGGTCCAGATGGAGGGCTCGCGGGCGATCCGCGTCGAGGGCAAGCGCGTCGTCGCCCAGGGGTCGTCGATCGGTGGGTTGATCGCCGAGCAGGCCCGGTTCGTCCGGAGCCGGGTGCTGATCTCGGTCAGCCGCAACACCGAGCTGGGGACGGACAGCCGGATCTTTGTCCACGTCGGTCCGCTGCCCGCGACCGTCCGGCCGATGGTTACCGCGCGGACGGCGGCCGCCTTCGGGGCCGGGGCCGGGCTGGCGCTGGCCGCCGGGTTCCGGCTGTTCGGCCGCCGCTCCTGAAGGGAGCGGGGCGCGATCCGTGCGAACATGGGACCAGCGAGATCTGAGGTGACCGGCAGCGACCGGTCTGGCAGGAGAAGAGGCAGCATGGCGGCCGGACGATTCATCAAGTTTGCCAGCGGTGGGCTGTTCGGCGCCGGGGTCGGGACGGCCCTCGCGATCCTGTTCGCCCCCCAGAGCGGTGACACCCTGCGGAAGAACGTCAGCGACCGGGTGAAACTCGCCCAGCTGGCCGGGATCGAGGCCCAGGCCGAGACCGAGGCGGCGATCATCGCCCGGTACCGGGCGAAGATGGACAACCCTGGCGCCCTGTCGGACTTCGAGACGATGAACTCGGCACGGCGGGCCGAAGACATCCGCAAGCTGACGCAGATCCATGGGCCGGCGACGGACACGACGGTCGAGACGATCGGCGTTGTCTAGCGCCGTCCCGGCCGGACGCCCACCACGGGTCGGGTTCGTCGGTGCTGGGCAACTCGCCCGGATGGCGATCGAATCGGCGATCCCGCTGGGTATCGAGGTCGTGCTGCTGGCGGAGCGGCCGGACGACGGTGCCGCGCTTGTCTCGCCATCGGTCCTGATCGGCCGGCCGGACGACCGGGACGCCATGCGGCGCCTGGCTGACGCAACGGACGTGATCACGTTCGACCATGAACTCGTCGATGTGGATATCCTCCGGGAACTCGAGCGCCGGGGCGTCGCGGTGCGCCCGTCGGCGTCGGTGATGGCCCTGGTCCAGGACAAGCTCGCGCAGCGCCGGACCCTCGAGGCGCTCGGCCTCCCGATCCCCGCCTTCACGCCGGTCCGCGATGCGGGGGACATCGACGCGTTCGGTGTGGCGCACGGCTGGCCGGTCGTGGTGAAGGCCGTCCGTGGCGGGTACGACGGTCGTGGAGTCTGGGTGCTCGACGGGCCGGACGCGGCCGTGCGCCTGCTGGCCGAGCTGGGTCCGGGGGCCAGCCTGCTGGCCGAGCGCCGGGTCGAGATCGTCCGGGAAGTCGCCGTCCAGGTGGCCCGGCGACCGGCAGGCGAGTCGGCGGTCTATCCCCTGGTCGAGACGGTCCAGGTCGACGGGATCTGCCGGGAGTTGCGGTACCCGGCGCCGGTGTCCACGGGTCTGGCCCGGGAAGCCGTGGCGATCGCCGAACGGCTGGCGTCCGCGATCGACCTGGTCGGGTTGCTCGCCGTGGAGCTGTTCGTCGAGCGGGACGCCTCCGGGACGGAGCGACTGCTCGTCAACGAGCTGGCCGCCCGCCCGCACAACTCGGCCCACTGGACGATCGAAGGCAGCGTCACCAGTCAGTTCGCCCAGCACCTGCGGGCCGTCCTCGACCTGCCGCTGGGCGGGACCGGCGCGATCGGCCCGGCCGTGTCCAGCGTCAACGTGCTTGGCGCGGCCGGCGTGTCCGGCGATCCGGCCCGGCGGCTGCCGGAGGCTTTGGGCGATCCCGATGTCCGGGTCCATCTCTACGGCAAGACGGCCCGGCCCGGCCGGAAGATCGGCCACGTGACCATGACGGGGACGGACCTGGCCGACCTGTCGCGGCGGGCCAACCGCGCGGCGGCGATCCTGAGCGGCGCCGATGACCCGGCGGGAGGGTGAATCGATGGGCGAGGCGGGACCGCCGGTCGTCGGCGTGACGATGGGCAGCGACTCTGACCTTCCCACCATGCGGGCCGCGGTCGAGGCGCTGAGCGAGTTCGGCGTCGCCAGTGAGGTCCGCATCCTGTCCGCCCATCGCACGCCGGACGAGATGCTGGCCTACGCCCGCGCCGCCGCTGACCGGGGGATCAGGGTCATCATCGCCGGGGCCGGCGGGGCGGCTCACCTGCCGGGCATGATCGCCGCGGCGACACCGCTCCCCGTGATCGGGGTGCCCGTCAACTCGGCCAGCATGGGACTGGGGGGCGTCGACGCGCTGCTCTCGATCGCCCAGATGCCCGCCGGGGTGCCGGTGGCGACCGTCGCGATCGGTGGTGCCCGCAACGCCGGCCTGCTCGCCGTGCGCATCCTCGGTGCGTCGGATGCGGAGATCCGGCAACGGATGGTGGACTTCCAGGAAGCCCAGGCCGACCGCGTCCGCGAGAAGGACCGGGCCCTGCAGCGACCCGGATAGTGCCAAAAGCGCCGGGCCGGGGGCGTGCTACACTCCGGCCACGCTTGTCCAGACCGGTCGCGAGAGAGTCCCGGCGGCGCCCTGACGGGCGGACGACCGGTCCCTGTCGCCCATTCCTGCCGGCCCGCCGCTGACCGGAGCGATCGCTTGCCCGACTCGGGAACCGGACCCGCCACCAACCGTTCGGCTGACGGGCATGTGCCAGCCGATGGCGTAGTGTCCGTCCGGGATGCCGCGAGGATCAAGGGCGTCTCCTACTCGGCGGCATTGCGAGCCGTCCGTGATGGCAGCCTGTCCTCACATCGCGTCGGGCGGACGTTCATCGTCACCGCCGCGGCCCTGGCGGCCTGGCGACCGACGGGGGCAGGGTCCAACGGCGGGGCGCAAGCGGCATCGACCGCCTCTACGCCGCGTGAGGCGGACCTTGAGGACCGGCTTGGTTGGCTGGCGGGGCTGATGGTGTCGGAGCCGGCCACGTCCCGGTCACGCGGCATCGCCGGGCGCCTGCTCGCCGACCTCGGTCTGGCGTCCGTCGTGGTGTGGGACCTGGACGGGGCCGGGCGGGCGCTGGTCCCGGACCCTGGTGCGTCGGCGGCCACCGGGCCTGTCCCCTCCGACCCGGTCCCGCTCCATGCCGCGGGATCGATGCTCACGCTCCTGCGACCCGGCCTCCAACCCGTCAGCCACACGTTCCCGCTGGCCATGGGGGACGGGGCGCACCGCTGGCGGCTGGTGGCTCCGGTCCGGTCCGGACGTCTGCTCGTGGGGCTGGTGGTGCTGACGTCATCCGGGGGGCAGTCGTCGCTGGACGAGCGCGACGCCCGGTGGGCCGACCTGCTGGTCGCCATGATCGTCGCCGACCGCGTGGCCGACCGCCGAGCCGCGCACGAGCGGGCCCAGCGCGCCCAGCTCCGGGCGCTGATCGAGGCGGTCCCCGACGTCGCCGCCATCGTCGACGACGCCGGTCGCATCCGCTTCGCCAACGCGGCCTTCCGTGGGCAGTTCGGCCTCCAGGCCGGCTCGATCGACATCGGTGTCGATCTGATCGACCTGCTCGGCCGGCTGGAGCACCAGAACGAGGGGGGCAAGCGGTCGATCGGGCCACGACTCAGGTCGACGCTGGCCGGTGGGGCGGCCGCGACGCTGCCATTGACCATGATCCCCCGCACCGACCGCGGGACCGTCCGGCTCGAGGTCGCGCCGATCCCGGGGTCGGACCTGGACGATGGCTCACCCCGGGCGTCCCTCGTCCGGTTCGATGTCGTCCCGGCCCGGTCGACGTCCCGCGCCGCCGCGGTCCCGACGGCGACCGTACCCGCCGGCGGCGAGCTGATCGCCGTGGACCGGCTGGTCGCCTTCGTCGCCGCCCTGGGAGCCGCGGATCATCTCGAAGACGTACTCCTGGCCGCGATCGATGAGTTGCGCGACCTGTTCGGCGCCAGCGCCGGCTCGATCCTCCTGCGCCGGGACGACGGGATGATGGTCCGGCTCGTGCCCAACGGCTTCGTCGCGGGCGCCCCGCTGCGCAACGTGGTCGACCCGGCCGAGGTCGCGGCCGTCCGGACGGCGGTCGACCAGCGTACGGCGATCGTCGTCCGGCGCTCGACCGCCGACCCGGCCGGGCTGGCCGCGCTCGACCGGGCCGGGTCCGACGCCGGGCTCCTGATCCCGCTGCTCGTCGCCGACCGGGTCATCGGGCTGGTGTCGCTTGCGTTCTTCGCGGAGCCGGCCGGCGTCTCGCCGGAACGTCTCGCGCTGGCGACCAGTCTCGGCCGCTACCTCGCGGTGGCAATCACCAACGCCCGGAACTGGGACCGCTGGGGCGTCGCCCAGCGGCACCTGCTGACCGTGATCGACCAGCTTCCCCAGGGGGTCGTCGTCGTCGACGCGGCCGATCGCTCGCTCTCGGTCGCCAACCGGGCGGCGGACGAGCTGTGGGGGGCGCCGCTCCAGGGCACGGTCGATGCCGACGACGTCACCGCCCTCGGCGATGTCGTCCGCGACACGCGGGAACCCATCCCGACCGTCGACCGGTTGCGGCTCCATGACGCCGAGGGCCTGCCGTTCGGCGCGGAGGAGTCGCCGATGTCGCGCACCCTGCGGCATGGCGAGCGCCGGCTGGGACAGCCGATGACGATCGTACGGGACGATGGCTCGACCGTCCGCGTGATCGGCAACCACGTCCCGATCGTCGCCGACGACGGCCGGATCGTCAGTGGCGTCGGTGTCTATCAGGACATCGAGCAACTCCGTGAGCTGGACCGCGCGAAGGACGAGTTCCTGTCGGTGGTCGCCCATGAGCTGCGCAACCCGCTCACGTCCCTGCGGGGGAACCTGCAGTTGCTCCAGCGGCGCCTCCGCCGTGACGGGACCGGAGACGGGTCCGGCGACATCGAGCGGCTCGACGCCCTGCTCACCCAGACCGACCGGCTGGACGAGCTCGTCGGACGGCTGCTCGACGTCTCGCGGGCCGACCTGGGCCGGATCACCCTGGGATGGGACCGGCACGACGCACCCGACCTTGTCCGCCAGGCGGTCGGGAACGCTCGGGGACAGTCGAGCGTCCATACGATCTCGTTCGACGGTCCGGACACGCTGCCGGTCGTCTGGGATGGGGTCCGGATCGGACAGGTGCTGAGCAACCTGCTCGCGAACGCCATCCGGTACACGGGTCCGGGGGAGATCCAGGTCACGCTCCGGTCCGGGGACGGGGAGCGGGTCGAGATCCTCGTCCGTGACCACGGTGACGGCATTCCCGACGCCGCCAAGGACCGGATCTTCGAGCGCTACTACCGGGGCGACTCCGGCGGCGGCGATGGCCTCGGCATCGGTCTCTACATCAGCGCCCGCATCGTGGCGGCGCACGGCGGCTCCCTGACCGTGGACGACGCCACCGGCGGAGGGTCGGTCTTCACCGTCCGTCTGCCCGTCGATGCCAGCCCTGACGCCCGTGCCGACGACCCGGACGGCTAGCGCCCGGCCCGGACCGGTATCGCACCCTCCGACTGTTCCTGGACCTCGCGGTGTCCGCTGGTGGTGCCCGCCAGGGTCATCAGGAACGCCTCGCGGCACCTCCGGCTGACGAGGAACATGGGGGACGTGCCCGATCGACACCGGTGTCGATCGGGCGGTCGCCAGCCGAGCCAGCGCCTTCGGTGACTGGATCATCACCACCGGAGCTTGTCGTCGATCGACGGTGTCCCGGCCCGTACGCGTCACGCCTCTGGGCACAGGGTCAGGCGAGGCCGACCCTCCCGCCTGGCATCCCTCATCCGGGTGGCGGATGCATCCGGCGCACCGGCGCAGCGGCCCGCATCCATGACGGGGGCCCTCATAAGGACCACCATTTGCCAGATCGGCAAATCCTCTTGCCACATCCCGACAGACCACGTATCTTCGAATGAGATAACGTCTCATAAATCAGATCGGTGGCTGTCCACAGGTGCCGGGTCCACGAGAGAGGTTCGAACGCAGGATGGCTACGACAGCACGGAACGGGTCCGGAGAAGCACTGGACACACTGGACACACTGGACGCGCTCGCCACCGGCCCGTCATCGAGCGGCGATCTCGACGCGACCTATGACGTGGTGGTCGTCGGTGGTGGCGCCGCTGGGCTCAATGGCGCCGTGGCACTCGGGCGGGCCCGGCGCTCGGTCCTGGTCGTCGATGCCGGCGAGCCCCGCAATGCGCCGGCCGCGCATGTCCACAACTTCCTGACACGTGACGGGACACCGCCAGCCGACCTGCTCGCCGCGGGCCGCGCCGAGGTCGCCCGGTACGGCGGGCGCCTGCTCCGCGGCACGGTCACGGCTGCCCGGCAGGTGACGAATGGCTCAGCCAGGACCGGCGACGCCCGGTTCGTCGTCGATCTGGCCGATGGCCGGGTGGTACGGGCCCGGCGCCTGCTGGTCGCCACCGGGCTGGTGGACGAGTTGCCACCGGTGCCGGGGGTCGCGGAGTTGTGGGGACGCGACGTGCTGCACTGCCCCTACTGCCACGGCTGGGAAGTCCGCGATCAGGCCATCGGCATCCTCGGTACCGGCCCGATGGCCGTCCACGGGGCGCTGCTCTGGCGGAACTGGAGTCCCGACATCGTCCTGTTCCTGCACACCGCACCCGCGCTGTCCGCCGAGCAGGCCGAGGAACTCGCCGCCCGTGGCGTCCGGGTGATCACGGGCGAGGTCGCGGCCCTCGAGCTGGAGAACGATCGGCTGGCTGGCGTCCGCCTGACGTCCGGGGAGATCGTCCCGCGTGAGGCTGTCGTGGTGGCGCCGCGATTCACGGCGCGCTCCGGGATCCTGGCCGGTCTGGGGCTCACCACGACCGACCTGGAGATGGGTGGACACGTCTTCGGCAGCTCGATCCCGGCTGACTCCCGCGGCGCCACCGCTGTCCCCGGCGTCTGGGTGGCCGGCAACGTCACGGACCTGGTCGGCCAGGTCATCAGCGTGGCCGCCGCGGGTCTCTGGGCCGGGGCGCAGATCAACGCCGACCTGATCGCCGAGGACACCGCCCGGGCCGTGGAGTCGTACCGGGCGCGGGAGCCGGTCCCGGAGGAACCGTACTCGGCCGGGATGGAAGCCGAGGTGACCGAGCGGGTGCTCGGTGGGCGTCGCCACGGCCTGTGACCCTGATCTCCGCGTCTCACCGCGCCTTCGCCTCGCCCCGGGCTCGACCCCAACCGAGTGGAATGGAACCCTATGGACGATACGACGTTCGACACCACTGACCGGACCGAGGGTGAGACCTTCTGGGAGCGGCACTACCGGGCGCATGATCGCGTCTGGAGTGGGAACGCGAACCGGTACCTCGTCGCGTTCGCTGCTCCCCTCGCCCCCGGGACCGCGCTGGATCTCGGCTGTGCCGAGGGAGCGGACGCGATCTGGCTGGCCGGACTGGGCTGGCGCGTGACGGCCGTCGACGTGTCGGCGACCGCGCTCTCGCGGGCGGCCGACCACGCGGCCGCGGCTGGTGTCGCGGACCGGATCGACTTTCAGCGCCACGACCTGAGCGTGACCTTCCCGGACGGTGCCTTCGATCTGGTCTCCGCCCAGTACCTCCAGTCGCCGGTCGCGTTCCCGCGTGACCAGGTCCTGCGGGACGCCGCCGCCCGCGTCGCGCCCGGTGGTCTCCTGCTGATCGTGACCCACGCCTCGGTCGCTCCCTGGTCCTGGGACCAGGACCCGCACCCGGGCTTCCCGGCTCCCGAGGAGGCGCTGGCCACGCTCGACCTGACCCCGGGGCAATGGCGGACGGAGTTCCTCGGCGCCTCGGACCGCGAGGCCACCGGACCGAACGGGCAGACCGCGCTGGTCCGGGACACGGTCATCGCGGTCAGGCGTCTGACGGGCTGACCTCTCCGGCAGCGCCGGTCCGATGGCTGGCCATGCCCCTGAGTGAGCGTTCGACACGTCGATCGATGCGGGAAGAACGGCGCCTCTGACGGACCCGTCAGCTGCCGGACGCCGACCGTGGTCGGATCCGGACGTGCATCCGCTCGCCGTGGGGACCGAACAGGGCGAGGATCTCGGTCGGCTCGGGGCCGGGGTTCATCATCGCGTGGGGCGTCCGCGTGTCGAACTCGGCGACCTCGCCCGCCGTCAGCGTCAGGTCGTGCTCCCCGAGCAGGAGGCGCAGTTTCCCGGACAGCACGTAGAACCAGTCGTAACCCTCGTGGACCTGCTGCTCCGGCCGCCCGACCGGGGCGTTCGGCGGGATGATGATCCGGTACGCCTGCAGGCCGTCCGGGCGCCGGCTCAGCGGGATGAACGTCATCCCGTGGCGAACGACGGGACGGGAGGGGACCCGGGGGTCGCCGGTGATCGGCTCGTCGACCAACTCATCCAGCGCGACCCCGTACGTCCTCGCCAGGGTCAGCAGGAGTTCCAGCGTCGGGCGGCGCTGGCCGGATTCCAGGCGCGACAGGGTACTGACCGAGATGCCGGTCGCGCCGGAGACGCCGGCCAGCGTCTCGCCGCGCTGCTGGCGCAGGGCACGGAGCCGGGGTCCGACCGCCGCGAGCACATGGTCGAACGGTTGGTCCTCACGTGTCGGAGGGGTGGGGTCATCTCTCACGGGAGTCAGTTACGACGGGCGGTGAGGGGTTTGTCAACCCCGGTCCGGCCTCGCACGACCCGTGTGCCCGTCACGGACCTCCGGGTCGGGTCGGTTCTGGTGCCTCTGGCCGGGTGGTGGCCCCGCGCGGTCTGACGACGGTCCCCGAGGCGTCAGGCGTCAGGCGTCAGGCGTCACGAACGATGGATCGTGTCGTCAGCCATCGCTGCTGGTACGGTGCCAGGGTGATCGTCCCCGCATCGCTGGACCAGTCGTCCCCGCCCAGGAGATCGGTCACCTGCGGGACCGCCAGGGCAGCGGTAACGATCTGGGCCGGGAGCGCGACGGGCCGCTCGGTCCAGTTGGCCAGCACGAGGACGGCGTCGTCGCCCGTCCGACGGGTGAAGGCGAAGACCGCGTCGTCGCCGGTGTCGAGGACGGTCGTGTCCGGGCCGGCGAAGGCCGGGTGATGGCGGAGCAGGGTCAGTCGCGCGAGCCCCTCATTGACCCGCGCCTCCGGAGTGCCAGCCTGCTGGGTCAACGGTAGCCGGTCCCAGGCCATTGCCGGACGGTTGGCCCAGCGGCTGTCGCCGGCCCGGTCGGGGTGAGCGCGGTAGCCGTGGTCGTTGCGGGTCGCGAGCTCGTCGCCGAGGTAGATCAGCGGCATCCCCGGCAGGGCGAACGCAACCCCGTAGAGCGCGAGGATCCGACCGATCGCCAGGTTCC
>CADCWK010000347.1 GCA_902806375.1 uncultured Thermomicrobiales bacterium | reverse complement strand
CCGGTCGTTCGCCCGGACGGCGAGCGCCGGGGCGGCCGTCGTCTACTTCGCGTTGAACCCACCGTATGACCGGTGGCCCGAGGAGTTCCCGGGACTCCAGGCAGCTGTCCTCGACGGCACGGCCAGGGCCGGCGCGAAGCTGGTCGCCATGGAGAACGTCTATATGTACGGGCCCACCGGTGGCCGTCCCCTGACCGAGGACCTGCCCTTCTCGGCCGGGACCCGCAAGGGCGAGGTGCGGGCCCGGATGTCGGAGACGCTGTTCGCCGCACACCGGGCCGGGACGGTCCGGGTGACGGCCGGCCGGGCATCGGACTTCTTCGGGCCGCGGGCGACCGGTTCGGCCGCCGGGGCGACGATCTTCGGACGGGCCGTCGCCGGCAAACCAGCCCAGGTCGCGGGCGACCCCGACCTGCCGCACACCTACACCTTCGTCCCCGACATCGGCCGGGCGCTCGTGACGCTCGGGGAGCGCGACGACGCCCTGGGGCGGGCGTGGCACCTGCCGAGTCCGGAGACCGTCACGACCCGCCAGTTCGTCGAGCGGGTCTACCTGGCGGCTGGCAGTGGGCCCAGGCTCCAGGCGGCGCCGAAGTTCGTGCTCCGGGCGATGGGACTGTTCAACCCGACCCTGAGGGAGATGATCGAGATGCTCTACGAATTCGAGGAACCGTTCATCCTGGACGCCTCCGCGTTCGATCGGGCCTTTGGGGAACGAGCGACATCGCTGGACGAGGCGATCCGCTCGACCGTCGGCTGGTACCGCGACCATCGGCCGGCTCACTGACCGGGACGGAGCCAGCCCGGCCAGTGAGCCGGCCGGTTGATCCCGATCCGGCTGTCCAATCGCCATGGGTGGTCCGTCCGGTCACGTCGTGACGGTGGGGATGCCGGGACCGAAGACGGCGGCGGGGTCGACCGACAGACCGGGCAGGACGACCGAGGCGACGGTGCCCTGGTCGTTCGCCGTCTGCGGCACGTAGATGCCGTCGACCAGCGACAGGATCAGGACGGAACCAGCGGTCGGGTCGACCAGCCAGTATTCGGGGATGGCGGCCCGCGCGTACCGGAACAGCTTGGTCACGGTGTCGTAGCTCTGGTTGGTCGGCGAGATCACCTCGACCGCGAGGTCCGGTGTGCCGTAGTACCGGCCATCCCGGAGATTGACGAGGTTCGCCGCGGAGACGTAGACGAGATCCGGCTGCACCGACATCGATGTGCTCAGGATGATGTCGACTGGAGCCAGCGCCACTTCGCCGAGCGATCGCGGGTCGACCCACAGCCTGAGAAGGAGGTGAAGGTTGCCGACGACTTGCTGGTGTCGCCAGGTCGGCGCTGCGGTCGCGATGATCTCTCCATCGATGAGTTCATACCGCTGTCCGTCATCTGGGGTGTTCGCCAGGTCCGCGAGCGTGGCGCGAACGGGGGATGCGACCATGCTGATCCCTTCTCCGGGACGTCGGATGTGCCGTGAGCGTAGCAGATGCCTGGGTTCGGAAGCGGGTAGTTCGAAGCCCGATCCTGACGAACTCTAGTTGCCACCCGCAGGGTGGAACCCGGCGGCGCGGAGTCGCTGGCGGAGGCTCGTCACGGCGGCGTCACCGTCGGCGGAGCGCCAGTCGCCGGGCAGGATGACGACGAGCGTGCCGTCCGGGAGGGCGTGAGCGGGGAGACCGGCGGCGGTGGCCAGCGCCAGGAGCTGGTCGGCCTGCTCGGGGTCGTCTGGGCGGAGCGTCAGAGCCGAGCCGAGGCGGACGCGACGGAAGGCGTTGGACCAGCCCTGGAGGTCGGCGAGGACGGGCTCCGGCAGACCCCGGCGGGACTGGCGGGTGAGGAAATCCGTCACCTGGCCGAGTTCGAACCCGGCGGCGAGGGCGCGGCTGAGCGAGGCCTCGGTCAGCCGGAAGGTACTGACGTCGCCGAGGGTCCGGGGCTCAGCGAAGGTCAGCAGCGACCAGACCCGGACCGGGGACGGCTGACGGAGCCGGACGGTGCCGTCGATCGCGAGGCTGATCGGGGCCTCACGGCTCGCGCCCTCCCGGCCCGCCGCCGTCCCGGTCCGGTCGGTCGTCGTGGGGGCGAGGGTGGCGGGGCTGACCCGGACCAGTCGCCGCCCGCGCGGTCCGGTCGCGAGTTCGACGAGACCGAACCAGGCCAGCGCCGTCGTCAGCGTCCCGGCGATCGCGTCGGCGATGGCGGCCAGGCGCCGTTCGGGCTCCGTCGTGCCGGTGTAGCCGGCCGTGGCGGCGGAGAAGGTGTCGCCGAGGATATCCGTGTCGCTCGCCGCCAGCCACTGGGACAGGTCCTCGACGGCGTACCAGGGTCCGGCCAACTCCCCCTTGGCGATCGACGCCGGGGACGCCGGCTCGGCGAGCGCCGGCAGGTCGGTCGCGATCAGTTCGCCGAGGTGGGCGAGCAGTCGGCGCCGGAAGCCCCGCCAGTCGGCCCCCTCGATGGCGAGGTCCGTCCGGGCGGCGCCCTCCGGCCAGCCCGAGGACGCCAGCCAGCGGAGCCGGAGCTGGGCGGTCTGGGCCGGGAAGGAGCGGTCGCGCCACGATCGGACCGCGGCCGTCGGGGTCAGGGCCGGACCATGCGGGCCGTCGGCGACGGCCAGGATGCCCTCGTCCTGACCGACGGCGGCGAGGAACGCCAGGTAGCCGGGGGGCGGGACGTCGTCGCCGGTCCACCAGAGCCGGGTGTTCAGCCAGCGCAGCCAGGGCCGGGGCAGCGTCTCGACGCTGGCGACGGACGGGGTGTCGCCGCTGCCGAGGGCGCGGACGAAGGTCAGGAGATCCCAGGCCAGCCCGTCCGGGGAGCGCCACGGGTCCGGCTGGACGGTGTCCTCCGGAACGGGCGAGGGGCGGTCGATGCCGCCGGCGGCGATCGCCTTGGGGTCGCGGATCTCGGCCGGAACGAACAGGAACCGCCCGCCGGCGGCGTCGTAGGTATGCCAGACGAGGAGGCGGGATTCGAGGTCGGACAGCGCCGATCGGAGCCGGAGCTGGGCGGCCGGGTCGTCCACCGGGGGCGTGAGGCCGGCCGCGGCGATGGCCCCGGCGAGGGGAACCGTGACCTGGCCCGGCG
>CADCWK010000346.1 GCA_902806375.1 uncultured Thermomicrobiales bacterium | reverse complement strand
ATCGACGGGGTCGGCAGGGGCGTCCACCCGTGGTCCGACGCTACGCCGGGCCGGCGGCGGGGACCGTCGTGGCGATACGGAGGACCTCATCACGCACACATCGCTCGATGTCGCGCAGGTCGCCGGGCGACGCGACATATCCCTGGATACTGGAGCCGCTGGTGATCGCCGATACGGTGCGATCCCGGTAGAGCGCGGCGCTCGCGTCCGGTCGATAGCGTCCCGTGAGATCGGTGAACTGATCCTCAGACCGGCAACAGCCACGGAGCACGGCCAGGGAGGTCGCCCAGTGCTCGGTGGACGCGACGTTGGGCAGCACGGCCCGGGCGACGGTCTCCGCGTCGAGGTGACGCCGCGCGACCCATGCGATCGGGAGCAGGTGAGCCCGGACCCGTTCATGGGGGTGGCAGAGGTTGCCGTAGAGCGTCCGGTAGCCGCCATTGCCCTCGCCGGTGATGTTGAGGGCGACCTGGAGGGGCAGTGCCCGCCACCACGGGAAGCGGTTCTCGTCCGAAACGACGTCCGTCAGCAGCCCGAGCTGCGTCCGCGCGTCGCTGTCGGCCGGGAGGGATGTCCGGCCGCAGGCGTAGATGCAGGCCAGGGCCAGCGTCTGCTGCTTGGCGGCCAGGTGCTCGGCGTCGCCGACGAGCGCGGCCACGCTGGGGACCATCGCCGCCGCGAGCTCCTGGATCAGGAGGGCGACGGTATGGGTCGGCAGGCTGACGACACGGTCGCCGCTGGTGCCGTCCGCATCCATCGGCTCGATCGACAGGGTCGACTCGCGGACCAGCAGGAAATCGAGACCCTGCCGGAGCAGACGGTCGCTCCGGGCCGGGTCGAACGGGACGGTGCGGGTGTCGCCGGTCGGTACGAGCGAGGCGGCGGTCGGATGTTCGGTGGGGTCGGCGCGCTGCGGCCGGAATGCTGGCTGGGACATGGGGAAAGTCTACTGGTCCTCGTGGAGCAACGCATGGAAATGGAGTGTCAGGTCGTCCAGTCGCGCCTGTGCGTCACTGATCTGGACGGCGACCTGGCTGGCCATCTCGTCCAGCAGACCGGGCTCCGTCTTCGATCGCAACCAGAGCTCGTGGGCCGGGGTCTCCTGCACGATCGCCAGGTCGCGGCGCAGCGTGCCCACCACGTCATCGAGTCGGGACAGTTCGGCCGTCGCCCACGCGAGGCGCTCGGCCGGGGTCCGGCTGGCATCTGGTGAGTCGTCGCTGGACGGGCTGAGGGTCAGGAGGGTCCGGAGTGACTCGAGGTCGCGCTCGCGGTAGGCCGTGTTGATCCGGACCATCCGGCGCTCGCGCAGCTCGCGCTCGGCCGGATCCTGGACGAGGTCCGGGTGGTTGCGCCGGGCCAGTTCCCGGTACGTCCGGCGCAGCTCGGCGTCGTCGTCCTCGGATAGCCGGCTGGCCTGTTCGTCCTCGTAGACGCGCCGGTAGGACGTGGCCTCCTCGGCCTCGTCATCGATCGTCTGTCGCCGGTCATGGAACAGCCGCTCGACGTCCCCTTCGATCTCGTCCTGCCGCACGCCGCGCCTGCCCCGGACCAGGGCGATCCGGTGCCGGAACTCGTCGCAGGCCAGCCGGAGCCGGTTGAGCTCGACGAACAGGTGACCCGTCCGGGCGTGATAGGCCGCCTCGAACCGGCCCAGTTCGTCCCGGAGCGTCTCGATCGTCGCCTGGAGCGTCGCCGCCTGCTGGCGGGTAGCCTCGATCACGACCAGCAGCCGCTGGAAGGCGAGGTCATCCGGGGAGGGGACGAACCGGAGGCCCGTCTGGTCAGGTGTCATCGGCAACTCGTCACATGGGGTGGGAGAGATGGGTATGGTCCCCCGGGCGGGCTGGAGGACACCACAAGGGGACCGGAAGCTGGACTCCCGGTCCTCTGCGCGCTGTCTGGGGTAGGGCAGAGATGTCGTGTGGCCGGTCCGGCCGCGATCCGATCCCGAGAGGGGAGCGATGAGATCACCGTCGGGCCCGGTGCCTTGGCCGGTGAGGAATATCCACCCCGGTAGCGCCCGGCCGTCGACGGTCCGGACGACGCGAGCCAGCCGACCGGGCTAGCGGTAGCGGTAGGTGATCCGGCCCCTGGTCAGGTCGTAGGGCGAGAGTTCGACGATGACCCGGTCACCGGGGAGGACCCGGATGTAGTTCTTGCGCATCTTCCCGGCGAGGTGGCTGAGCACCTTGTGGCCGTTCTCGAGTTCCACCATGAACATCGCGTTCGGCAGGGCCTCATGGACACGACCGTCGATATTGATGGCGTCGGGGTCCTGCCGGCGTGGACCCTCCTGGGGTGGTGGGGCTCCGGCGGGGAGTGGACCGCGCTGGGGTGGACGTCCACCCCGATTGTTCGTTGGCTTCGCCAAGGGCAACCTCCAGTTGCGGTACTCGGTACGGGATGGCCAGGACCGATTAAGTCGTGGCCAGAAAGGATGGAGCGGATCGTCAGGACCTTGATCCGGGGACTGCGTTCGATCACCCTGATCTCGGCCCGGTCCGGGGCGGGAAACATGGGAAGTACGCGCGACCGCACAGCCGTATCACCGCGCGACCCATCCGACGACCAGCGTCGAACGGCGGGCCATGGGGTACCAGCGCGTTCAAGGCGCCTGCAAGTATAGCAGGGGTCGACCACCTCGACGGACCGAACGCCGGGCCAGCGGACCGACGTGACGAGGGTCGGGGCGATGTCTCCCGCGCGTCTCCGTTGCTGTGCTGGCAGGATCCATGCATCGCCTTGATAACGGACGCCCCGTCGAACACGCAGCAGGAGTTCTCCGTGAGTCTCATCAGCCAGCTCGTTTCCCTCGCCACGAAGACGCTGTCCGGCAAGAGCGGTAACCGTTCCGGGTATGGGCGGCAGACCTCCAGCCGGAACCAGTTGGTCCAGAAAATCGGCTCGCAGGCCATCGACCAGGTCCGCAAGGCGGGCCCGGATGCTGCCCAGCGACACCTCTCGAAGACCAGATTCGGGACCGACCCCCGGGCCCGGAAGGCCGCCAGGGTTGCCGATAGCCTCGCCCGGCGGTTCGCCGGGCCGAGCGACCGGTCAGACGGTGATCGGTCGGCGGACCGGCCAGGCGGGCGCCGCTAGTCGGAGATCGGA
>CADCWK010000345.1 GCA_902806375.1 uncultured Thermomicrobiales bacterium | reverse complement strand
CGTCCATCCCCGCGCGGTCACGGCTCAGGCCACCGGGACCGAGGGCGGACAGGCGACGCTTGTGGCTCAGCTCGGCGAGCGGGTTGGTCTGGTCCATGAACTGGGACAGCTGCGACCCACCGAAGAACTCGCGGACCGCGGCCATGACTGGCCGGGTCGTGCTGATCAGCCCCTGCGGCGTGACGGTCTCGATGTCCTGGATGGTCATCCGCTCACGGATGCCGCGCTCGAGGCGCTGGAACCCGGTCCGGACATGCATCTGGATCAACTCGCCGACCGCGCGGATGCGGCGGTTGCCAAGGTGATCGATGTCGTCCGGCTGGCTGCCACCGTTGTTGAGCCGGATCATCTCGCGGATGATCTCGACCATGTCCTCGCGGGTGAGGATCCGGGAGAAGGAGAGTTCGCTCTCGTCGTCGGTGCCACGGTTGCGCTTGTGGAGCCGCTCGTTGAGCTTGTACCGGCCGACGCGGGCGAGGTCGTAGCGGCGCTCGTTGAAGAACAGGTTCTCCAGCGTCGTCGTCGCGTTCTCGCGGGTCGGCGGGTCACCGGGCCGGAGCCGGCGGTAGAGCTCGATCAGCGCTTCCTCGCGGGTCGTGGTCGACTCCTTGTCGACCGTCGTCGCGACGAACCGGCGATCCGGGTTGGTGTCGACGTCGCTGAACAGCTCGATCAGCTCGTCGTTGCTCTCGATACCGATCGCGCGCAGCAGGATGCTGACCGGCATCTTGCGCTTGCGGTCGACCTTCACGGACAGGATGTCGCGGTTGCTGGTCTCGAACTCCAGCCAGGCGCCACGGCTGGGGATCAGCTTGGCGGTCGAGAGGAACTTGCCGGAGGTCGGGTCGATCGACCGCTCGAAGTAGACGCCCGGCGAGCGGACGAGCTGCGAGACGACGACGCGCTCGGCACCATTGATGATGAAGGTACCGTCCGTCGTCATCATCGGGAAGTCGCCGAGGAAGATCCCCTCGCTGCCCGTCTCCTTGATCTCGCCGGTCTCCCGCAGGAGCAACCGGGCGCTAATGCGGAGTGGAGCGGCGAAGGTCAGGTCGCGTTCGCGGCAATAGTTCTCGCAGACGCGGATATCGGTCTTGGCGCGTTCCTTCTCGGGACCGTTCGGCATCCGCGTCCAGGCGGGATCGAAGCGGGGTTCGGAGATCTCGAGTTCCATCTTGCGATGGTTGTCACCGATGGGGCTGATCTCCTCGAGGAGCTCCCGGAGGCCGGTCTCGACGAACCAGTTGAAGGACTCGACCTGGACCTGGACGAGATTCGGCATCTCAAGGACGGTGGGGATGCGGGAATAGGTGCGACGGTCGATGCCGGTGTTGGAGAGAACCTGGCGATCACCGGTGATGGTGGCGGAGAGCCCGAGGTCGGCCGAGTCGAGAACGGTCTGGAGACGAGAATCCTTGTGATCAACGGCCATGCGAACGCTACCTCCGTCTCAACCGATGTGGGTACTGGACGACATCCGGATGGGATGCCGCTGCCGCCTGTTCAGGTCGTGACCGATTGCTCTCCCGATTGGTGTGACGATCGTGCTATGGTGGGAACCCGGCCATCGGTGAGATGGACCGGTGACCGATCGACGACGATGAGCGCGCCGGACAGGGCTCCGGAGAACAGGTCGGAAGACGTCCCGACGGCACTCCGGGCCAGACGACCACGAGCGGCAGCCACGGAGCAATTGCGAGACAGTGCCGACCCGTACCGCGAGCCGTACACCAATACGGGAGGGGTACAAGACACCTCCCGTTCCGCTTGCTTGTCTGCCTGCTGGGCGATCGCCGGCTGAGCCTTTATCCTGTCCTCCCGTAACCCGGACATAGGGCATCCGGATTCCGCGAATGGATATGGTACGGTATTTCCCGCACTATGTCAATGCCGCGCCGCGTCCCGGCTGGACCAGACGTCGTGAGAACGGGGACAGGCCGTCCTCCACCCATGGTCCCCTCGTCGGTCGCGCGACAAACCCACCGCGACCGCGCCGCTGCCGGTCGAAGCCGGCGGTAACCGTGAGCGGTCGACCCGCTGCGGCCCGCAATTCCGGGCAGACCCATCCCCGCAGTCTCTCATTGTGTCCCCGGTATGCGCCAACTCGCCGCTCCGGAATGCCCCGGCAGCCACGGCGTTCCATCGAGACCGGGCCAGGCGGCAGGACGCCCCTCGTCACGCGGACCCCGAACACAGCTCCGGGGTCATCATCGTGATCGACCCGGCGTATGGTGATCCTGACCTGAACGGTGCTGCCGGCGGTGTCCCGGCCGCGGGACTCCTCCGACGATTCGCCTGGGAACCGGAAGCGGGCGAAGCCGGGTCGACGTGCCTCTGGCTGCCCCCATCGCGAGGTAGACGACCGGTCCGCGCGGTCGTCCCCGACACCGGCCTGCCCAGTGGTCGTTCCGCTCGGCTAGAATGCCCGGCATCCTGCCCGAGCGGAACGAGAACGACGACGCGTCGACGACGTCCGCGAGCGACACCTACCCGGGAGAACATGTCCGTGCCCAGCACCGGTCTCATCGACCTTCGGTCCGATACCGTCACCCACCCGACCGACGCGATGCGGCGCGCCATGGCGGCCGCGGAGGTCGGGGACGACCAGTATCGCGAGGATCCGACCGTCACCCGGCTCGAGGAGCGGGCGGCCGAGCTCTTCGGCAAGGAAGCGGCCCTGTTCGTCAGTAGCGGGACCATGGGCAACCTCGTCGCCCTGCTGGCCCACTGCGGTCGGGGCGACGAGGTGATCCTCGGCGACCAGAGCCACATCCTCTGGTACGAGGGCGGCGGCGCGGCGGCCCTGGGCGGCATCGTCTTCAACGTCCGGCCGAACGCCCCCACGGGCGAGCTCGACCTCGATGACGTCGGCGCGGTGGTCCGGAGCGCCACCGAAGACTTCCCCGCCACGAAGGTGATCGCGATCGAGGACACGCACAACCGCTGCGGCGGGACGGTCCTGCCGATGGGCTACCTCCGCCGGCTCCGTGCCCTCGCCGACGAGCGTGGTGTCGCCATCCACATGGACGGCGCGCGGGTCTTCAACGCGGCGGTCGCCTCCGGCCACTCGCTGGCCGAGATCGCCGCGACCGTCGACTCCGTCCAGTTCTGCCTCTCCAAGGGTCTGGCCGCCCCGGTCGGCTCGATGGTGACCGGCAGCCGCGCGTTCATCGAGACGGTCCGCCTGCGTCGCAAGCAGGTCGGTGGCGCCATGCGCCAGGCCGGGGTGATCGCGGCCGCGGGACTCGTCGCGCTCGACGAGATGCGTGACCGCCTCGTCGACGACCACGCCCGTGCCCGGCGGCTCGCCGAGGGGCTCGCCAGCCTGCCCGGCGTCACCGTCGACCTCTCGACGGTCCAGACCAACATCGTCGTCTTCCGCCCACCCGCCGGTTCCGACTTCGCCGCCGCGAGCGCCGCCTTCCGGGACGCCGGGATCCTGGCGTCGGGCTTCGGGACGAGGGGCCTCCGCATGGTGACGCATTACCAGATCGACGACGCCGCTATCGACCGGACCCTGGACGTGGCCAGCCGGATCTTCGCTGGCCGGGCGAGCGGCCGCCCGGTCGCCGCGCACTGAGCGCGCCGATGACTGTCCTGACCGGCCGCCGGGTCCTCCTCGCCGTCAGTGGCGGGATCGCCGCCTACAAGGCCGCCGACCTGACCAGCAAGCTCGTCCAGGCCGGGGTCCGGCTGGACGTCCTGCTGACCGCCGGGGCGGAGCAGTTCCTGCGCCCACTGACCTTCGAGGCACTGACCCGCCGCCCGGTTCATACCAACCTCTGGGAACCATGGACGGAGGACTCGGCCGGGCATGTGAGCCTCGCCGCGGACATCGACGCCCTCATCGTCGCCCCCGCAACGGCCAACGTCATCGCCCGTCTGGCGCTCGGTCTCTCCGACGACCTGCTCGGCGCGGTCAACCTGTCCACGGTCGCACCACTGATCATCGTGCCGGCCATGGAGCACCACATGTTCCATCACCCGGCCACACAAGGGCATCTCGGCACGCTCCGGGAACGGGGCGCCACCATCGTCGGCCCCGAGCAGGGACGACTCGCGTCCGGGGCCATGGGTGACGGCCGGATGGCGGCGATCGAGTCGATCGTTGGCGCGTTGCGTCAGGTCCTCGGGCGGCAGGCGACAGGGCCACTGGCCGGCCGGCACATCGTCGTGTCCGCCGGCGGTACCCAGGAGCCGATCGACCCGGTACGCGGTATCACGAACCGCTCGAGCGGACGCATGGGCTACGCGATCGCACAGGCGGCCATCGACCGAGGCGCCCGGGTTACCCTGATCGCGGCGCCCGGCGAGCGACGACCTCCCTTCGGCGCCGATGTCGTCCGGATCACCACGGCGGCCGATCTGCATGCCGCTGTCGAGGCGGCCGTCGACGATGCGGCCGTGCTGGTCATGGCCGCCGCGGTCGCCGACTTTCGCCCGGTCGGGACGGCCCCGGCCAAGATCAAGAAGGACCGTGACGACACGGTCCTCAACGTCGCGCTCGAACCGACGACCGACATCCTCGCGACGATCGATCGACCGGGGCTGCTGAAGGTCGGTTTCGCCGCCGAGACGGAGCGGCTCGTCGAGCATGCCACCGGGAAACTGCGTCGGAAGGGCCTCGGGCTGATCGTGGCGAACGACGCGGTCCAGACCATCGGCGCGGAGACGTCCACCGCCACCTTGATCGACCGGGACGGCCTCGCGGAGGAGCTCCCGACGATGACGAAGGAGGAACTGGCGGTGCGGGTGCTGGATCGCGTCGAGGCGATCCTGCGCTCAGCCGATGAGGCCGGGCGGTGATGCAGCCGATGTCGCCGCCGAGCGACAGGTCGGGGACGTCCTCACAGGTCGCCCTCGAGGTCATCGTCAACCTCTACGCCGCCGCCGCGGTCGTCTTCGTCGCCCGGGCGGTGCTCCTGGTCGGCGATGTCGACAGCCGGGTCTGGATCGGCCGCTTCGTCTATCGCTTCACCGATCCGTTGGTCGCCCCGTTTCGACTGCTCCCAGGTGCCGAGCGGACCTTCATTGGCGCATTCGACCTCGCGGACCTGACGGTCCTGGCGATCATCGCGCTGATCCCGCTCGGCCTCTCGCTCCGGCACGGGCGTGCTGAATTCCCGGAACGTGAGGCGGATTGACCGTCAGGCTGGCTGGACACGTTCTTGCAACGCCCTCGCCGTCCTCAGGCGGACCCTCGTGAGCTCGCCCGGGTCGATCGCCCGGATTCGGCCTTCCGGTCAGTGAGGGAGCAGCGTGCACAAGAACGAGTTGATCCGGCAGGTCGCAGCCGAAACGCAACTGCCTCACCAGACGGTCGCCCGGGTGATCAACCAGACGCTCCGGACCATCACCGCGGAAGTCAGCTCGGGCCAACGGGTCGTGCTGACGGGGTTCGGGACGTTCGAGCTCCGCGATCGAAGCGTCCGGCGCGGGGTGGATCCGCGGACCGGCGCGGACCTGGTCGTCCCCGCGACCCGGACGCCAGGGTTCACGTGCAGCGCGACGTTCAAGCGACGGGTCGGACGGACCATGACCGACGAACCCCCACCTATCGGGTAGCCGGTCCGACCGGCTATGATGCATCTGTTCGCGACGATGCCGGCAATCGATCCGTGTGGCCCATCCTACCGAGGAGTCCTTCATGTCCCGTAACGTCGTCCGCGCCATCCTGGGCATCCTGCTCGTTGCGGCTGCCCGCAAGCTGACCGATCTGGTCGTCGATCGGGTCTTCGGACCCGATGAGCAGACTGCCTGACGGTGAAGATGGCCTCTCCCGGGCCGGAGGCGACGACCTCCGAACCGATCATCCATATCGTCCCGGCGCCACCGGCACCGGGGCGCCGGGAGGTACCTCGCCCCGAGCCACGGTCCGGGCTGCGTATCACGGTCATCGCGAACCCGGCGACCCGGATGAGTGCCCATGATCTGGCTCTGGCGCTGTCCGAATGGCGGCCGGGCGTACACGACGTGTCGCTCCGGTTCACCGACGGGCAGGGAACCGCCGAACTCCTTGCCCGGAGGGCCATGGGCTGGTCGGACGTGATCGTCGCCGCCGGTGGCGACGGGACCGTCGGCGAGGTCGCGACGGCCCTGGCCCATTCCGACACCCCACTGGGAATCATCGCGGCCGGGTCCACGAACATCATCGCCAAAGAACTCGGCATCCCTGGCCGGCCCCGCGAAGCGCTCGACCTGATCGCCCACGATCACCGGATCCTGGAGATGGATCTCGCCTTCATCAATGACCGGGCGATGCTGCACATGGCTGGCGCCGGCTTCGACAGCCGCCTCTTCTCCATGACCGACCCGCGCCTCAAGCGACGACTCGGGTGGGGAGCGTACTTCCCGGCCGGGATCCGGGCCTCGCTGGCCCGGCCGGCCTCGCTGCTGGTCACGACGGAATCCGAGTCGTTCCAGGTCGATTCGCCACTGGTGCTGCTCGCCAACGGAGCCTCCATCATCAGCCGCCACCTCCGGATCGACACCAAGCCGGCTGTGGACGACGGCATCCTCGACCTGTACATCGTGGCCGCGACCGATCCGCTGCCCACGATGGAAACCCTCCTGCACGCCATGCTCGGCGGGCTCGGCGACGCGCCGGACGTCATCTACCGCCAGGTGACGTCAGTCCACATCGAGAGTGACCAGCCCCTCCCCTACCAGGTCGACGGGGACGTCGTCGGCGATCTCCCCATCGACGTGACGGTCTCCCCCCACGCGCTGCGGGTGATCGTCCCGCTCCAGGTGCCGGGAACCCACACTCCCCGTTGAGGTCAAGACTCGACGAGTCTGTGCCGCCCAGACGGAGCCGGTTCGTAACCGTCGCCCGCGAGTCGCTGCTACCTTCGGCGACTGAGCGCGTGACCGGTTGGCGGGCGTCAATGGACGCCACGCCATGATCCCTCGGGCCAATCCCGGTCCGTTCCGACGCCCTCGATCCGTGCCGGCGCGGACCGTCGAAGCACGGGGCATGACGAAGGCGACCCCGCCGGTAGGGTCGCCTCCGTCATGCCTTGTGCCAGGAGTTAGCGGACCGCCTTGATCTCGACCTGCTGGCGCCCACCGGGGCTGAAGAACCACGCTGATTCGCCAGCTCGCTTGCCGTTCAGCGCCTTCCCCAGCGGCGACTCGTTCGAGATCATGTTGGCCGACGGCTTGGCCTCGATGGCGCCGACGAGCGTGTATTCCTCCGCCTCACCGTCCCCGAAATCGACCGTCACCTTCGACCCGATCCGGATGATCCCCGTGGCGTTCTCGGCCGATGTGTCGACGACGATGACGTTCTGGAGCATGGACTCCAGCTCGGAGATCCGCCGCTCGTTCATCGCCTGGTCCTGGCGGGCCGCGTCATAGGCAGCGTTCTCCCGCAGGTCGCCATGGGACCGCGCCTCCGCGACGGCGGCGACGAGGGCGGGCCGCCGGACTTCGATCAGTTCGCGCAGCTCCGCCGACAGGCGGTCATGGCCTTCCTGGGTTACCTGGGTCGCTTTTCGTGATTCCATCGATGGGTCTCCGCTTCTCGCTATCCATACGAAGGCGATGAGCACGGGATCGACCGATCCATCGCTCATCGCCTCTGCCGTCCAGGACGCGGGACACATTGCCTGCGCCCCTCGGGCCCGCTATCTGACCTTGAACTCCGCTTCGATCTCGACCGGGATGCGGTCCGGCAGACCACCCATCCCGACTGCAGACCGGGTCGGAAGCCCGACCTCCGGCCCGAAGACCTCGACGAAGAGGTCGGTGCAGCCGTTGATCACCGCCGGTTGCTGGCCAAAGGTAGCCGTGGAGTTGACCATGCCCAGCACCTTGACCACCCGGACCACGCGGTCCAGGTCGCCGACGGCATCGCGGACCGTCGCGAGGATCTGCAGTCCGCACTCCCGGGCGGCCGCAATGGCCTCGTCAACGGTCACGTCCGAATCCACCTGGCCGAGCGGTCCCCCGCTCACCGGTCCGGTGCCGGAGATCAGCAGACGTCCGGTCTCCTGGTCGTGAACGAACCGGGTATAGGTGGCAACCGGCCGAACTGGCTCCGGCAGGGTAATGCCAAGCTCCCTGAGACGATCATCGATCCGACCCATGTCTGCTCATTCCTCCACATCCTGACCCGGACATCCGGGCGAACGCCCATCGAGTGCCCACCTGATCCGACCGCAATGACTTGACCAGCCTTCCAGCTGGCCAAGCCTCCTGCCGATCCGGTGGCGACCGTCGGACAAGTTTACGCCTTCGCGCACCCGGATGACGGTCGTGGCGCTCCCACGAGATCCCGTCCGGCTATCTACGCGCCCAGGGGCTTGACACGACGAGCATGTACGTATACTCTGTACGTACAGTCCCAATGGGCCATCGGCGCCGGAGCGGACCACCACCAAGCGTCAGAACGGCGGAGCAGGTTGCGGGACCTGCGCCGGGACCGGCTGTCGGGCGGGTCGTCAGGGAGAACTGCGCGCGTTGCGGGGCGTCGCGCAGGGAAACCGGGAGGCAGGTGGTCTACTCCGACCGGAGGTTCGTTGGGACTGAGCCGTTTTCTCGCTCCGGACCACCACCGTCCGCTATGCTAGACGTCCACTCCGTCCCAGGACCGGCCTGCACGGCTCCTCTTTCCCAGTTTTCCAATGGACAGGTCGACCGTGTGAAGCTCGTTCTCGCTATCATCCATGACTACGATGTCGACGCCGTACTCCGTTCCCTGCTCGGCCACCAGTTCAGCGTCACGCGGATCGCTTCGGCCGGCGGGTTCCTGCGGACCGGGAACGTCACCATCATGATCGGGGCGGAAGACGACCAGGTCGAGCTGTGCATCGATCTTCTCGCCAGCGCGGGTTCGCAGCGGGTTGTTCCGGCCCCCACCGACCCGCAATTCGCCTGGGACGACGTCGCAAGCAACGGTGTGACCAGCGTCGCCCTGGGTGGCATCAGCGTCTTTGTGCTCCCGGTCGAGCGGTTCGAGCGGTTCATGGCGCCCAGCCATGCCACGTCCGAGCGGCGATGAGCGGATCCCCGCGAGACCGGCTCGGGCAGCGCCTGCGGATGTACAGCGTCGCGCTCGGCTTCGTCCTGGGTCAGATCGGGCCACTGGCCACGACCCCACCCAGGCAGCCCCCGGCGATCGTCCGAACTCGGGCCAGCGACCTGGATCACCGCGGGTTCGACAGCCGGGAACGCCTCCCCGGCCGGTCCATCCTGACGACGCCGCATGTGCTCGTCGTCGAGCGGGACCGGTCGACACATCACGATGCCCTCCCGGCCGAGAGAGCGTGGGTCAGGAACAACTAGTGCCGGCACGACCGGTCGATCCAGCCGCGAGGACGGGCCGGGATCGCCGACGGTCCACGCTGGGTTACCCGGGACGGTGGTGATCTGACCAGACCTTGCTGGACTGGGTGAGCATTGGATCAAGGACGTGCTGCAGGGCCATGATATGGCTGCAGACCCCGCCGAGCGTCTGGGCTGACGCGGTGTGGCAGGAACAGGTCCAGATCCCGTCGGCCAGTCTGACGACGTAGTCATCGTGGCTGCCATGGAAGGTCGCCGATAGCTGGCCGAGTTCGATGCGCTCCGGTTCGGTCGCGTACCGGTGGGCCTTCTCGATCTTGCTCACGAGGCTCGAATGCATGGATCGGAGTCCTTCCGTGGAGCCGCTGGCGTCCGCGCGGGGTCCGGGCCACCTCTCGGCCCGGACCCCGCTCAGGAACCAGGACTGAAAAACACCACACGCTGGACGGCATTCGTCCAGCGTGTTCCCGTGCCGCCCGTTGAGCCGATCCCGTGATCCCGCTGGTGCATCGCTCTGCTCCCCGGATTCCGGCCCGACTGGCCCCGTGGGCGACGACGGTTCTGGTTCCGGAGTCTAGCAGTGCCTCAGGAGCGACGCCACCGCCGGTCTGGGGTCCCCGGTACGCGCCCGGGCGGTCCCCGGTCGGTTCCCGGTCGATGGCCGGAGGGACCGATCCGCTATACTGGGCCTCGCCTACCGACCAGCGACGAGCGTACATCCGCTCCCGGCGGTGTGCCGCGTCCGATCGGCCGTAACGCAGCCACCAGGCGCCGCCCTCGCCCCGACTCGATCGGACGGTGGGACCGGCGCCTTCGCCGCACAGACATCGAGGATGACCGTGGCACAGCGGACCCCCACCAGACCAACGAACGCGCGCTCGGCTCGCCAGGGGCGGCGCCTCAACCGGGCCGAGCAGCAGGCGATGGAGATCCGCCGGGCAAGTACCGAGCGCGCCCTGACCGCGCCCAGACAGGACGACCAGCCGGTCGTGACGAATCCCCGGATGGCGGGCACCGTCTCGCCGTCCCGGACGAGGCGTCGCCGGGAGAGCGGCCCGACGGCGCGAGCGGTGACGCTCACCCGCGAGCAGGAGTACGGATTCATCCGGACCGACCTGCGCCGTCTCCTGCTCCTCAGCGGCGCCCTCGTCGTGGCGATGGTCGCCGCGCTGCTCCTGATCGAGACCCTGGTCTAGCCACCGGTCGCGTCGACACCGAATCTCTCCGACCGTCCGACGACTCGCGACGGGACGGCACGGGAACGACAATGGGACGGGCCGGTGCGACGATCGTCGCACCGGCCCGTCCCATTGATCCGGCCGCCACGTGGGCGACGGGCAGCGCCCGGACGCTAGTTGTTCAGCTCGTCGTCGTCCACGTCATAGGAGGTGATGGCGATGGGCGGCTCGTCCGAGTCGGACGGCTCCACCTCGTCGTTGACGTCCGAGGCGGAGTCTTCGACCTCGTCCTCCTCGTCCTCGTCGTCCGCGTAGAGCAGGTCGTCATCACGCCGCAGCAGGTTGCCCTCGCGGTCGGCGGGACGAACCGCCTTGAGCTTGCCGGGGAACGACGGCCGGGTCCCGAGCTGGGGCGCGCGGTAGGCCTCGCGCAGGATGATCCGCAGGCTCTGGGCGCTGAGCCCGAGCGAGTAGATCTCGTACCGGTTGCCCTCGCCGATCATCTGGGTGATCCGCTGGGCGATCCCGACCTCGATCTCGCCGAGTCGCTGCCCGGTGCGGTCGGAGACGAACAGGCGTGGCCCTTCCACCTCGAGCGTCAGCTGCTCGCCAGGATCGACCTCGGCCAGCCGGATCAGCTTGGCCGGGTTGACCAGTTCCCCGTGCCAGGTCTTGCCGACCTCCTCGATGAAGACCGTCGTCCGGGGCAACGGCATGGCCTCGCTCGACGTCCGGACCGACGTATGGCCGTCGGGCTGCTGGAGCAGCAGGTCCAGCCGACCGAGGTTCCGCCGTGCGATCAGATTGGCTGGATCGATCCGGAGTGCAGCCTCGTACGACTCCAGCGCGTCCTGGTACCGGTCCAGTTCCAGGAGGGCCCGGCCACGACGGTTGTGCGCCTCGGCGTCACGCGGGAAGCGGCTGATGAGGTCGTCGTTGATCCGGATCGCATCCGGCCAGCGGCCCCCCATGGCGGCGTTCCGGGCATCGTCGATCAGTTGTCGCTTGGTACGGTCGGTCCGGTCAGTCGTGTCGGTCATGGGGCGTTCGTCCTTCCGTCTGTCTCATCGGGTCCGGCCACGGGCCGTCCCCATCGTGTCGCGTCATCGTCATGGCTGGGTCGCCGTCGGCTCAGCGGGGCGCTCCGGCAGCCTCCCCGATCAGGAACCAGGGCGTCGCCGAGGTGATCCGCACGTCGACCAGCTTGCCCAGCAGATCGGTGTCTTCCCGGACGTCGACATGGACCAGGGTGTTGCCCCGGCTCCGGCCCGACCAGCGCCCCTTGTTCTTGCCCTCGACCAGCACCTCGGTGACACTCCCGAGCCGGCGCTCGTTGATCTCGGTCCCGATCCGCTCCTGGAGCTTCTCGAGGACCTGATGCCGGCGATGCTTCTCGGCATGCGGGATGTCATCCTCCCAGCGGGCGGAGAGCGTCCCGGGACGGGGCGAGTACATGGCGAGGTGGACCTTCTCGCAGCGGGCCTGATCCAGCATGGCGTAGGTCTGGAGGAACTGCTCCTCCGTCTCCCCGGGGAACCCGACGATGATGTCGGTCGCCACGGTCAGATCGGGCATGCGGCTCCGGGCGTACTGCAGCCGCTCGAGCCAGTGGTCACGGGTATATCGCCGGCGCATCCGATGCAGGACGGTGTCGTCGCCCGCCTGGACGGGGAGGTTGAGGTGCTCGCAGAGGGTCGGCAGGTCCGCCATCACGTCGAATAGCTCGTCGGTCATGTACATCGGATGCGAGGTGAGATACCGCAGCCGGTCAAGTCCCGGGATCGCGTCGACGGCACGGAGCAGCGTCACCAGTTCCTGCTTCGCCGCGAAGTCGTGTCCCCAGGCGTTGACCGTCTGCCCCAGGAGCGTGACCTCGCGGACGCCATCGGCGACCAGCCGCTCGACTTCCCGGACGATGGCGGCCAGCGGGCGGGACGTCTCCCGGCCACGGCGATAGGGCACGATGCAGTAGGAGCAGAGGAAGTTGCAGCCATAGATGATCGGGACGTAGGCCGTCACGCCCTTCCGGTACCCCTCGGCCGGTTCCAGGCCGTCGGCCGCCGGGGCGTAGTAGTGGGGCAGCGCGGCGAGGTCGTCCTCCAGCCGGGCCAGCTCCGGCACGACGAGCCCGAGGCGGTCGAAGTCGGACGGGTCGAAGAACAGGTCGACGTGCGGGAACCGCTTCCGCAACTGCTCCTGCTGATTGGTGACCATGCACCCGGTGAGGACGATGCGCGTCTCGGGCCGGGTGCGCTTCAGCCGGGCCAGGCTGCCGAGCTTGCCCGCCACCTTGTCCTCGGCGGACTGGCGGACGACACAGGAGTTCAGGACGACGATGTCGGCATCGTCCTCGCTGGCGGTCTGCCGGTAGCCGACCTCCTGCAGGAGCGAGGCGACCTTGGCACTGTCGGCCTCGTTCATCTGGCAACCGATCGTCCAGATATGGAACTGCTTGCCATTGGCCGGGAGCGGTGCGGGACCATGGACAGCGGACATCGCCGTTTCGGCGTGCGGCGCCCCGGATTCCGGAGCGACGACGCGGACGGTCTGCTCCCCCTCCACGGCCCGAAGCGGGATGATCGAGCGGGACGCCACGGTAAACTCCTCGACGGTTGGGACGGCAGTGATCGGGTGCGTAGATCAACCGCCAAGTATAGCCGTTCTCCCCCACGGTTCCTACCCGCTCGATCGCCGCTCCTCGCCGTGCGGTCGACGACCGGGGAGCCGCTCCCGGTCCAGGCGGCCCCCGGAGTCGCCCGAGACGGGCTGACGCCAGGGGCTAGCCGGGACACCTCGATCGGGACCCGGCGTCGCAAGGCCCCATCGGCTTCCGCTCGCACGACAACCGGGGTCACCCCGACACTCCGTATCCGCCCATGGCTCGCCCCGCCCGGCGTCTCGGTCGGACCCAGACGATTCGTCGTGACGGCTCCCGGAAACGGCCAGTGGTCACGGCGAAAACCGCCTCTGGATGAGCTCCCGACGGCCGGCCGGACGCCAGAGCCACGTCGCCGGGCCGACAATCCCGGTGGGCGGTCGGGACAACCATTTTGTCCCTTCCGGAAGCCGTATTCGTCTCCCGATGAAGCACCACGACGAGTGCCGTCGCCCGGTCCGCTGCGACCCCGATGACCGATAGACAACCCCTATCGGCGCTGATACACTCCAAATCCGGTATGACCCGGCTGAGCGTCGCCGAGACCCCCGCCTCTGCCGATCGCCCGCCGCGATGGGATGGCCAGGGTCCGCCGTTTTCCGCCCGCCGAGCGTGGCCCATAGGCTCCGAAGCGAGGACTGAGACGACCGTGGCGAGTCACAACTGTGGGACGTGTTTCTTCTTCCAGGAAGCCAATTTCGCGGGCAATGGCTGGTGCCTCCACGCTGAGCGTGCCAAGACCGCCGACGGGCGGACACTGGTCCGACGCAACGAACTGGCCTGCCGAAACGACTGGGGACGAAGTCTCTGGACCGATCCCAAAGCTGCGATCGAAGCGGGGGTGACCCGCAACCAGATCTCCGTCCAGGCGGAACGCCCCGCGACCCAGGGCGAGATCGGATTCATGGTCAAGAGCCGGGAGGCCCACGTTCCGGCCAGCGGCCGGAGCGAGCGGGTCGTCCGGCCCGAGCCCAACTCGGCGGAGATTGAGCGCGACGCTCCCGCGGGGGAGGACGTCGTCGTCAGCCAGATCTCGTTCATGGCGCCGGGCCTGACCGGGCATCGCCGGCTGGTGGATCAGGTCCCGGCCGACGTCATGCCGCGCACCAGGCCCGGCTCCGACGAGCGGCTTCCACTCGCATCCACTGAAACCCGGGCGCCTCACGAGGACGGCGGGTCCTCCGAGGACCGTCCTCCCGGGCGCACGTACGCGACAGAACCCGTCGAGAACGTACGGATCGGCCGCGATCGGCTCTCCCGCCGGTCGATCCGGCCCGAACCGACCGGCCCGTCGTCGTTCGGCAGTCCGACGATGTCGACCGGCAATGACGCCGCGGTGTCCGAGGATGCGGCCCGCCAGGTTGACTGGCGGGGACGGGACGATCGTCCCGAGCGGGTCCCGCGGGAGGAGACGTACCGCCCCGAGCCGGTCATGGCCGGTACGCCTCCAGCCGATCCGGAATCGATGTGGCGACCGCCTGCGGGCGATGAGACGCCCGGAAACCCGACGTCTGTCGTTCCCCGCGGCCTGCGCCGAGCTCCGATTCCGGGTCCTGTTCCCGCCCGAGAACTACGCCGCGACGCCACCCGGGATGAGGAACGCCCAGCCGCCCTGCCGAGGATGGCCGAGGCGACCCGCACTAGAGCCGAGCCGGCTGCGTCGCCCGTCCAGGCGACGCCCAGGCCGCCCCTCCCCCGACTGGCTCCGTCCGGTCACGACATCGAGCAGCCCGCGAACCGATCGTCCTCCGGGCAACGGCCTGTCCTGCCAGACCTCCTGCCGGACGAGGCGTTCCCGCGGGTCCACCGTGAAGCGCTCCCGGTCAGCCAACCCGTCAACAAGTCCACTGGCTCGCCGGACGGCCGGGAATGGCCAGCCGTGGGTGAGCGGCGGGGACCAGGCGAGCGTCAGGTTCCGGTGCGGCGGACCGACCATGAGCCGACACCTCGTCCGTCGATGGCCGGGTCGATGGAGGAGCCGGTCGAAGGGATATCCCGTGCGGACGATGGTGGGTCCCATCCGGGGAGGCCGCGGCCCGCGGTCCCACGGATGACCCCGGCCCGCCCTCGTCCGGCGCCACCGCCGGTTCGCTCGATCCCGACAGTCGCCGAGGCCAACCGAGCGATCGGCGACCGTCCCGATGGCCAGCCCGCCGGGCAGGACCGCTCGTCCGCCCTGGCGCGGAGCGATTCGCCGACGACTCATGATGACCGTCTTCCGGGTGACCGGACCGACGCGTCGCTCGTCACCGATGAGCCGCAGGCGCCGGCTCAGCTCCAGCCACCGACCCCTCTCCGCCCGGCCCGGGAGGACTTTGGTGTCTACAGCAGCTGGCTGGACCTCCAGTCGGTCGAGCCGAGGCTCTCGCCTCACCTGCAGCGGGCCTGTGAGACGTGCCGGGACTTCCGCCCCTCGGAGAACCCTGAGCGGGGCTGGTGCGCCAATCGCGACTCGTTCACCCTCAGGACCGTCGTCAACGCCGGCGATCTGCCCTGCATCTCCAGCTTCGGCTGCTGGTGGGTGCCCTACGATGACGTCTGGTTGTCCGAAGCCGCGGTCCGGGATCACCGAAACCCGACGCCGCTCCTCGACCAGCTGTTCTCGGCCGAGGAGCAGGGAGTCGGCGCGCGCCGGCGGCGGCGCTCATAGGGCCTGGGGCCGCCACCTGCCCGCCAGCAGGCTTGTTCCGGCCGGTCAAGCCTGCCAGACCGTCACAGGCGGATAAAACGACTCAGACAAAGGATGTCCGACTCGCCCACGCATCGGAGGGATGGGATCCCGGGGACGGGTGATGGCATCTGTGCAGAACGGCACCCGGCTGGTAGCATGGAACCGCGCTGAGAACTGATCGGCGGACCGCTGGGGAGTGGTCACTGACTTCGGTGGCACAGAGTGCGTCACCCTCCTGGCTGGAGGTGACACACCGGCATGTGCCGCCGGGTCCGTAGAGGTTGGATCAGGCGATCGCTGCCTGAAGGGGGAGCCAACCAGGCTTATGGCTGTATTCGGCGAGACACTGCGGCAGGCCCGGGCTTACAAGGGGGTCACCCTCAAGGAAGCCGAGCAGGCGACGCGCATCAATCGACATCACCTGGCGGCGCTCGAGGACGAGAACTTCGCCGCTCTGCCCCCGCTGATCTACCAGCGAGGCATCGTACGCAATTACGCTGCCTTCCTCGACCTGGACCCGAACAAGGTCCTGACGATGTTCGAGGACGCGCACGGTACGGCCAGCGCCGCGAGCACGGTTCCGATGGCGGTCAAGCCACTGGAGATGCCGAACCACTTCACGCCGAACTTCGCCATCATCGCCTTCATGGTGGTCCTCAGCGCGATCGTGTTCGCGTGGGTCTACAGCGCCTACCGCGGCCCGTCCGAGGACCTGCCGACGCCGACCATGCAGACGACGGTCACCCCGATCGCCACCGTCGATGGAGCCGCGCCGATCTCGGCCACCGCGACGCCGACTCCTGTGGGCGACGACGATGCGGCGCTGGCATCCTCTCCGGAGGCCGATACCGACGCCACCGAGGCCGCGATCGCCCAGGCCGCCCGGCCGATGAGCGAAGCAAACGAGCGTCGTACCCAGGTCGCCGCGACCCAGGCGGCCGGTGGCGGCGACACGATCGCGTCCGCGACCGTCCAGCCGACCGATGAGCCGACGGAGACGACCAACGTCGAGGGCAACCGTCCCAAGCCCACCGAGGAGCCGGACGAACCGCCGACCCCGAACACCGCCGCCACCGAAGAGGCTGAAGTCGCCGCCGCGGAAGAAGCCGCGGCCGAAGAGGCAGCCGCCGCTGAGCAGGCCGCCGCCGACGAAGAAGCTGCTGCGGCCGAGGCGCAGGCCGCCGAAGCCAGCCAGCTCGCTCTCGACGAATCGCTGTTGACCCTGAGCTTCTCCCCGACCGCCGGGATCTATCTGACGGTCATCGGCGACGGCACAGTGATCTTCGACGGCAACGTCGGCCCAGGGGAGACCCAGGGCCCCTTCAACGCGGCCACCTTCGAGATCTACACCTCGGACCCGACGAGCACGAACATCAACAATCTGGACACCGGCCAGACGTTCTACATGGGGACGAACTCCTTCTCCCTGCCGTAGCGGCCCGGACATCGAGACGGGCAGCGAGAGGGGCGGGCACCGTGATGGGTGCCCGCCCCTCTCGCTGTCCGTAGATCCCATGGACCGGTCTACCCGGCGACCAGGGCCGCGACGGCTGATCCGACATCCGATGTACTCGCCGGCGATCCGCTCGTCCCGGCGATGTCCCCGGTCAGCCGACCGGTCGCGACGACCGAGGCGACTGCCTCCTCGACGGCACTGGCTTCCGTGTCGAGGCCGAGCGACGTCCGGAGCAGCATGGCGAGCGAGAGGATCATGCCGATCGGGTTGGCCCGCCCCTGTCCGGCGATGTCCGGGGCGCTGCCGTGGATCGGCTCGTAGACGCCGAACCGGCCACCGTGGCGGTTCCGGGTCGCTCCTAGTGACGCCGACGGCAGCAGGCCGATCGAGCCGGCGATCATGGACGCCTCGTCCGTCAGGATGTCGCCGAACATGTTCTCGGTGACGATCACGTCGTACCGGGACGGCTGCCGCATCAGGTGCATCGCCATCGCGTCGACGAGCACGTTCTCCATGGTCACATCCGGGTGGGCGCCGGCGACCTCAGCGGCGACCGATCGCCAGAGCCGGGACGACTCCAGGACGTTGGCCTTGTCGACGCTGGCCACTCGCCCGGAGCGACCAGCGGCCAGCTCGAAGGCCAGCTCGATGATCCGACGGACCTCGTGCTCCCGGTAGACCAGCGTGTCGACCGCGACCCGACCACGGCGCTCACGCCACTGCCGCGAGGGCCGACCGAAGTAGATCCCTCCGGTCAGCTCCCGGACCACAAGGATATCGACCCCGGCGACGATCTCGCTCCTCAGCGGTGACGAGCCGACCAGCTCCGGGAAGACCGTCACCGGCCGCAGGTTGGCAAACAGGCCGAGCGCCTTCCGGAGTCCCAGCAACCCCTGCTCCGGCCGGACCTTCGCTGTCGGGTCGTCCCATTTCGGCCCGCCGACCGCGCCGAGCAGCACCGCATCGGTCAGTCGGGCCCGCTCGATGTCCTCGGGGCGCAGGGCCACGCCGTAGGCGTCGATGGCGACGCCACCGATCAGGACATCCTCCAGGTCGAAGCGGTGCCCATAGCGGCCACTCAGGGCCCCCAGGACCCGTACGGCTTCGCCGGTCACCTCAGGACCGACTCCGTCCCCTGACAGCACCGCGATCCGGTAATCCACTGCGATGATCCCCTCGTTCCCCACCTGCGACGATAGCCGCGACCACGGCATCCTACCGGGCGCACCACGCGGGTGATAGCCCCTGCCCCGCCGAAGACGGAACGCCCCGGAATGGGCGGGCCCTTCCGGAGCGTTCGCATCGTTCTCGTCGGTTCGGTGGCTCATGCGGGGTCCGGGTCAAGACGTCCCGATCCGCACTCGGTACAGAGAGTCCGCGCTCCCCTCCCCGGGCGGTGTGGAGCCGCGGCGCAGGCTTCAGCCGGCGAGCCGGGCCGGAGACAGGCTGCCCGGACTGCCCCCGGCGTCGTGTCTCAGCGCGCTGGCCCGAGTCGGAACCCGCCTCACCCCGCGCCGGCGACTCTGGGCTCTGGGTGATCGACCGATGGCAGCCATGCGGGTCGACGGACCTCGTACTGGCCGATCTGGTCGTCGTTGCGTAGCGTCAGACCGATGTCGTCCAGCCCCTCCATCAGTCGATAGCGGGTGAAGTCATCCAGCGGGAACGTCGTGCTGAGACGCAGCGCGGGCACGGAGACGGTCCGCGACTCGATGTCGACGATCACCTCCGTCGCGGGGTTGACCTCGATCGCGCTCATGATCTCCTCGGCGAACCCCTGCTCGACCACCACGGGGATCAACCCGGACTTGGTCGCGTTGTTGCGGAAGATGTCGCCGAAGCGCGACGAGATGACTGCCCTGAAGCCGTAGTCCATCAGGGCCCAGACGGCGTGCTCCCGCGACGACCCGACCCCGAAGTTCGGTCCCGCTACGATGACCGTTGCCCCCTGGTACTCGGGCCGGTTGAGCACGAAGTCCGGGTCGTTCTCCCGCCAGGACGAGAACAGGCCGGCGCCGAAGCCGGTCCGCTCCACCCGCTTCAGCCAGACGGCGGGGATGATCTGGTCGGTGTCGATGTCAGACCGGTCGATCGGGACGGCCGTGCCTGTGATGGTCTTGATGGGTTCCAAGCTGGTCTCTCCCAGTCGCGGGGTAGATGCCATCGCATCGACCGTTATGTCGCCTGACCTAGAGGTCAGCCGGCGTCGCGAAGTGACCGGCGACAGCGGTCGCGGCGGCGATCGCGGGCGACACGAGGTGCGTCCGACCGCCCTTGCCCTGCCGTCCCTCGAAGTTCCGGTTGCTGGTGCTGGCGCAGCGCTCACCCGGCGCGAGCTGATCGGGGTTCATCCCCAGGCACATCGAGCAGCCGGCTGTGCGCCACTCGAACCCGGCGTCCAGGAAGATCCGGTCCAGCCCCTCGGCCTCGGCCTGCGCCTTCACTCGCATGGAGCCAGGCACGACCATCGCCCGCATCCCGGCCTTGATCGTCCGGCCATCGAGCACGCTCGCGGCGACGCGCAGATCCTCGATCCGGCCATTCGTGCAGGAACCAAGGAAGACCGTGTCGACCGCGATGTCCCGCATGGCCGTGCCGGC
>CADCWK010000344.1 GCA_902806375.1 uncultured Thermomicrobiales bacterium | reverse complement strand
CGAGCCTACAGCGGTCGGCGTCCCGAGTCGGAGCTCTCGAAGCCCCGTCGCGGTCTCGGCTTTCTGCCGTGACGTAATGCAGGGGGTGGGTTCAGAGTGATCGATTTCCCCCGGGTGGAAGGAGGCTCGGACTCATCGAGGCAAGGATTGCCATGCTGGCCGGATGACGCGTGACCTGTCGCCCGCTGCCTACGTACGCCCGCCGAGGAGCTCGCTCGCCCTCGGCGCCATCACCTTCCGGGATCGGCCGTTCCAGGCGACCCTGGACGCGGCGGCCGGTGCAGGGTTCGACGGTGTGGGCGTCACCGTGGGCCAGTGCCTCTCGGCGCTGGAACGCGGCATCCCTCTCGATCAGCTGCCCGTGCTCGTCGAGCGGGCCGGCCTCCACGTGGCGGAGCTCGAGCTCGTACGACTCTGCGAGCAGGGGGCTGTCCGGCACGCCAACGACCTGGTGCTCGACCTGGCCGGAACACTCGATCCCGACCGGGTTCATGTCGCGGCGTGGACCGGTGAGCCCCAGCAGATCGCCGACGCCTTCGCGCACGTGTGCGCCGAGCTCCCCGAGACTCCCGTTGCCTTCGAGTTCATGGCGTACAACGCCGTACCGGGCTTCGCCGCGGCCCTCGACCTGTCGGCCGCGACGGGGATGGCGAACGCGTCCGTCGTCCTCGACATCCTGCACTTCTTCCGCACCCACGCGTCCTTCGAGGACGTGACGCCGGAGGCCATGCATCGCGTCGCCGTCGTCCAGTTGTCGGACGTGGTCACGCGTCCTCGTGGCGACGAGTTGGACGAGGCCCGGCACCGACGCACGTACCCCGGCGAGGGTTCCCTCGACTCGGTCGAGTTCGTGCGACGAGTCCGCCGTACCGGGGTGGTGCCCCCGATCAGCGTCGAGCCCATCAACGACGCCTACGAGCAGCTCCCGCTCGCGGTGGTGGCGGATCGGGCCATGGTCGCGACGGCACGGCTGCTGCAGGCAGTGGAGGCCGTCGACCAGGAGGAGTGACTGCCCCGAGGGGCGCACACCTCAGCCGGGTTCGACCTCGACGGGCAGAGATGCGTCGGATGCCCATTCCTCGTACGACGCGTCGTAGACGGCCACGTCGTCCTCGCCGAGCTGGGTGAGGACCAGTGCGGCCAACGATGCGGCGATCCCGCCTCCGCAGTACGTGACCTTCGGTCCCGGCTGCGACAACACGTCGTCGAGTTCGGTCCGGAGCTGCTCGACCGGGAGGAAGGACCCGTCGTCGCGGGTCAGGCGCGACGCGGGCTGACTGACGCTGCCGGGGATGCGACCGGGACGGGCGTACGAGCTCGACGTCGTCGCGACGAAGTCGGCGGTGTCGAGGGCGTTGACGAGCACCGCGCCCCCGTTCTGCACGACGTCCAGAACATCTGCCTTGTCCACGAACAGTTCCGGACGGTCGCGGGGGATGAAGGCTGTGCCGGGTCCAGCCACCGGTGCGAACGGTTCGGAGGTCGTCGGCCGCCCTTCGGCCACCCAGCGAGCGAACCCTCCGTCGAGCACGGAGGCGTTCTCGAAGCCGTACGAACGCAGGACCCACCACAGCCGCGCGGCCCACATCGCTCCCGCGCGGTCGTAGATGACGACGCGCGAGTCCGCGCCGATGCCGAGTCGCTGCAGCGACTCCGTGAGCTGCTCGAGCGGTGGGCGGGCGAAGCGCCCCACCGGTGCGGAGAAGTCGCGGAGCAGGTCGGCGTACTGCGCGCGCGGGAGATGCTCGTCCTGATGCGCTGCCGAGCCGTCGACCGCCGTCCAGCCTGCGCAGGCGTCGGCCGGCGGCCGCAGGGTGATCGTTGCGTCGACGATGCGAAGGTCCTCGTCGTCGAGGTGGTCGTCGAGCCAAGCCGTGGAGACGATCGGCGGTGCGGACGGACTCTCGGTCATGTCGCGATCGTAGGAGCAAGGGAGCATCTCTCCCCGACCGCGGGCACGTCGTGAGCCGCGCGGTGAACGCGGAGTCGGTGCGGGTCGGCACGGGCTCGTCCGAGGCGGCGGTGTCGATGCCCTCGGTGGGCCGTGTCCGCCCAGCGCCGGGTCCGGGACCGCCAGCACACCGGAGTCCGCCGAGCAGGAGGACGAAACACTCGGCTGCATGGTGCAGACCCGGAAGGGTGTATGCCGGGCGGTGCTTCGAGCGGATCGGCATGGGATCTGGTCGTAGTGGGGAAGCGGTATCGCGGATCCTCTTGCAACATATTCGGATATGGTGCACAGTGCATGTGACGCCGATCACGGCGGCTTACCTCGAACGTCGCCCCGACGTCGGTGGGTCCACGGGGCCCTCCGACGTCGTGCGCGCGGCCACGTCACTGCACCAAGAAGGGCGACCATGAACCGTCGGCTTCCTCGGCTCATCACCAGCACGGCGCTGTGCGCCGCGCTCGCGTTCACCGTCGCCGGCTGCGGCTCGGACGACGGCACCGGAGGCACCGGGGCCGCACCCGACGCGTCCTCCGAGGCGGCGCCCGGCGCCGCGGACGCCGAGGCCTTCCTCGAGGAGAACAGCGACAACCCGACGTCGATCGGGCTCGACACGCCCCTGCCGGCGGCACCCGAGACCGACAAGAGCCTCGTCGCGCTCAAGTTCGCGACGGGCCTCGGTACGCGAGGGGACACCGCGCAGCAGGCTGCCGCCGAGGCGCTCGGCTGGGACTACAGCAGCATCGACGCGGGCCAGACCCCCGCCTCCGCCGCCAGCGCATTCGAAGCCGCCATCGCGCAGAAGCCCGACGGAATCCTCTTCGGCGGTTTTCCCGCAGCGTTGTTCGCCAAGCAGATCGCGGACGCGAAGGCCGCCGGCATCGTCGTCGTCAGCACTGGCACCGGGGACCAGTCCGTCGACGGCGTGGTGGCGGATCTCGCGGGCGCCGAGCAGCAGAAGCTGTTCGGGAAGCTCGCCGCTGCCTACTTCGTGACCGAGGCCGGCTCCGAGGGGCGGGCCGCGGTCTTCAACTTCCAGGGCTTCCCGATCTCCGATCTCTTCTCGGAGGCGTTCGTGGCGCAGGTGGAGGAGTGGTGCCCGACGTGCACGGCGGAGATCGTCCAGCAGCAGCTGGCCGACGTCGGCACGAAGACACCAGCGAACGTCGTCGGGTACCTGCAGCGCGAGCCTGAGACGAAGTACGCCGTGTTCGCCAGTGGCGACCTGTCCTCCGGCGTCACGCCCGCGCTCAGGACGGCGGGGCTGCAGGGCATCAACGTCCTCGGCATCGTCCCCACCGAGGCGAACCTCGCAGCCCTGGAGGCCGGGAGCGAAGCGGCGTGGGTCGGCTTCCCCGCCGACGTCATCGGCTGGCGGGCGGTCGACATATTCGCCCGTGCCTTCCAGGACGCCGATGTCGAGGCCGCCGCCGAGGTGCCGCTGCCTCTGCAGATGATCACCAAGGACAACGTCGGAGAGATCCTCACCGACGACGGCTACTACGTCGGCGTCGAGGACTACCAGGACCAGTTCCAGAAGCTCTGGCAGACGAGCTAGCCGCCATGAGCTCTCCCGACCTCCGTGGTGGCACCGCCGGCAACGGCGGTGCCACCCCGGCACTCGACGTGAGAAGTGCGTCCAAGACCTTCGGATCCATCCGCGTCCTGCACGACGTGGACCTGACGCTGGCTGCCGGCGAGCTCCGAGCCCTGGTGGGGGAGAACGGCTCCGGCAAATCGACGCTCGTCAAGATCCTCGCGGGCTACCACATGCCCGACGAGGGCACGCGCATAGCGGTCGGCGGCCGTGAGGTCGCGCCTCATCACGCCGGCGTCAGCGAGACCGCCGGGCTGCGGTTCGTGCACCAGGACCTCGCCCTGGTCGGCGCGTTGAGCAGCGTGGAGAACCTCGGGCTCGGCCGCGGCTACGGCAACGGCAGGATGCGACCGCTGGCGTGGAGCAGGCTCCGCAGAGAGGCTCGGGAGGCCATCGGCGAGCTGGGCTACCACTTCGACGTCGACCGCCCGGTCGCGACCCTCGGGGCCAGCGAACGGACCGCGCTCGCCGTCGCGCGGGCGGTCTCCCCCCACACGAGCACGGCGCGGGTCCTGGTCCTGGACGAGCCGACCGCCAATCTGCCCGGCCCCGAGGTCGAGCAGCTCTTCGGGCTCGTCCGTCGGGTCCGGGACGCCGGGATCGCGGTGCTGTTCATCTCCCATCACCTCAACGAGGTGTTCGACCTGGCCGAGTCGGTCTCCGTCCTACGCGGAGGCGAGCACGTTGCGACTCGTCCCGTCGCCGAACTGGACGAGACCTCGCTCATCGAGCTGATGGTCGGCCACTCCGTCGAACGGCACGCGGGTCGTCGACCGTCCGCCGCTGCGGCGACCGTGCTGTCCGCCCAGCGCCTCTCGGGTGGCTCCGTCCAGCGCCTGGACCTCGACGTCGCGGCCGGCGAGATCGTCGGCATCGCCGGCATCACCGGCTCCGGGAGGGAGGCCGTCGCGTCGCTGATGTTCGGGGCGGAGCCGGCGGCCGGCACCGTCACGGTGAACGGCAGCCCGATTCCTCCGGGCCGACCCGATGCCAGCATCGCCGCCGGCATGGGGCTCGTTCCTGCAGAACGGGCCACGAAGGCCGTCATGCTCGGGCACGACGTCGCAGAGAACCTGTCCATCTCGCGGCCGAAGGACTTCGTCCGCCGAGGCTCCATGCGCCGGCGCCTCGAGTACCAGGCTGCCGCGGGTTGGCTCGAGAAGCTCGACGTGCGACCCAGGGAGCCGCGCATGCCGCTGGCCGCCCTCTCCGGCGGGAACGCCCAGAAGGTGATCCTGGCCCGCTGGCTCCGGCTCCAGCCGAAGGTCCTCGTTCTGGACGAGCCCACCCAAGGAGTGGACGTCGGAGCCAAGGAGGACATCCACCAGCGCATCGAGGAGGCCGCCGGCCAGGGCTGCGCAGTGGTCGTCTGCTCCACGGACAACGAAGAGTTGGCGCGCCTCTGCGGCCGCGTCATCGTCCTCGGCCGCGGCCTCGAGACCGCTCAGCTCGCCGCGCCGATCAGCGCCGACGACATCACCGCTGCCTGCCTGGCCGACACGAGAGAGAGAAGTCCGCGTGAGCATCACCACTGAGCCGACCGCGATCGACCCGGGCCCGCGCCAGACGGCCGTCGGATCCGGTAGCCGACTGGTGCGGCGACTGGGCATCGGCCGCTTCAGCGGCATCTACGTCTGGGCGCTGCTGATCGTGCTGTTCGCGGTCCTGGTCCCGGAGACGTTCCTGACCGCGTCCACCGTGCGAAGCATCGGAGCGAACAGTGCTGTGACGTCCCTCGTCGCGCTGGCGCTCATCGTCCCGGTCGCGTGCGGCCTCTTCGACCTCTCGGTCGCCGCCATCCTGGGCATCGCGGCGGTGCTCGTCCTCGACCTGCAAGCACGAGGCCTGAGCGCCGGCATCGCCGTCCTGCTGACGCTCGTTGCGGGAGCGGTGATCGGAGCATTCAACGGGTTCCTCGTCGTCAAAGTCGGAATCGACAGCTTCATCGCGACGCTGGGCATGAGCAGCGTCCTGGCCGCTGGAGCTTTCGCCGTCACCAATGGCAACCAGCTCGTCGCCCAGGTCCCCAGCACGTTCGTGACCCTGGGGCAGGGCACTCTTCTGGGACTGCCACGTCCGGTGTGGTACGCGGTCGCCGTGGCGGCCGTCCTCTACTACGTCACGGAGCGGACGACGGCCGGGAGGTACATGTACGCCATCGGCGGCAACATCGAGGCCTCGCGGCTGGTCGGCATCCGCGTCGACCGGGTCCGCTTCGCGTCGCTCGTCACGTCGGGCGTGCTCGGCGCCCTCGCGGGGATCGTGCTGGCTGCCCAGCTCGGCGCGAGCAGCGCCGACATCGGGCCGGCGTATCTCCTGCCGGCGTTCTCCGCAGTCCTGCTCGGCGCGACCCAGATCAAGGGGAACGGGCGCGCGAACGTCCTGGGCACGCTCGTGGCCGTGGTCCTGCTCGCGACCGGCATCTTCGGACTGCAGCTCGCCGGCGCGCCGATCTTCATCTCGGGGCTGTTCAACGGCGTAGCCCTCATCCTCGCCGTCTCGCTCGCCCTGAGGGCCAACCGCCAAGCCGCATGAGCACCTCCGGTGGCGCTGCGCGACGCGACTCACGCACTGACGTGCAGCGGAGGGAGGGGGAGTAGTCACGCAACCGGGTGCGTATCCGCCCAGCTCTATCGGGAGCGGTGGAGAATCGTCCCGTGTCGACGCCCATCAGAAGCAGCTATCACCACGGGGACCTGCGAGCGGCGCTGCTGGACGTGGCGATGCAGATGCTGGAGCAGGGACGGACGTTCTCCTTGCGCGCCGTCGCCCGCGAGGCGGGCGTCTCGCCGACAGCGCCGTACCGGCACTTCGCCGACCGGGAGGCGCTCGAGTCCGCGCTGGCTGCGGAGGGCTTCCGAGATCTGCGCGCCGACTTGCTGGAGCAGCGCAGTCCGCCGTCGTCGGCTGCCGACCTGGCGGAATTCGGTGTCGAGTACGTCCTCTTCGCGCTGCGTCGTCCAGCTCTGTTCCGGCTGATGTTCGGCCATCCGTGCGATGACACCGACGACCACCGGCTCAGGGCCGCCGCCGAGTTGCGCAACCTGCTGGCCGCCATGCTGGCCACCGTGTTCCCCCGAGCCGATGCTCCAGCGTTGGCGACGGCGTTCTGGGGGCTGGTCCACGGGCTCGCGTTCCTCCACCTGGACGGCAAGTTCGCCGCCGAACCGCTGGAGGACGTGGCCGAGCGGGTCCGGGCGTCCTACCGAGCGATCCTCGCGGTACAGGTCTGACGTGCACGTGGCCCTGCTACCTGGCTGCCCGGGTTCTCCGGTCCTGGGTCACGTCATGAGGAGGATCTTGCCGAGCTTGCCCCCGGCCGCGAAGTGCTCGTAGGCGGCCGCGACGTCGGCCATGGGGAAGGTGGCCTCGACCGGCACCCGGAGACCGCCCGTTCCCAGTAGGGGCAGCACGTGCTTCTCGATCGTCCGCGCCACCGTCGCCTTCTCTTCGAGGCTGCGGGCACGCAGGGTCGAGCCATGGATGCGCCCACGCGTGCGCATCAGGTCGAAGAGGCTGAGCTCCGCCGTTCCGCCGGCGCTGGCCCCGATGACCGCGATACGTCCACCAGTGGCGAGGGAGCGGATGTCGTCCGGGATGTTCGGTCCCCCCACGAGTTCGAGGACCACATCGAACGGGCCTCGGTCCGCGAAGCCCTCTGGCGCGACGACATCGGCTCCGAAAGCGGCGACCGCGTCGCGCAGTGCCTCATTGCGGACGGTGGCCACCACCGTCGCGCCGGCGGCAATCCCGAGCTGCACGCCGGCGATGCCGACGCCTCCAGCGGCGCCGTGCACGCACAACCGCTCCCCGACAGATAACTGCGCTTGAGTGAAGAGCGCGTCGTATGCCGTGGTGAACGCTTCGGGGAAGCCACCTGCGGCAGCCCAGTCCATGTGCTCGGGGACCCTCAGGAGGTGGCGCTCGTGCACGACGCAGAGCTCGGCCTGGCCACCGCCGGCTACGACCGCCATGACCCGGTCGCCGACGGCGAGACGTTCGACGCCCGGTCCGAGAGCGGCGACCTCGCCGGCCAGTTCGAGGCCGGGGATGTCCGGCGGCGAACCGGGCGGCGCCGGGTAGAAGCCCATGACCTGCAAGCGGTCAGCTGCGTTGAGACCGGCGGCTCGGACTCGCACGAGAACCTCACCGACTCCCGGGACCGGATCAGGCTGTTCGCGCCATTCGAGAGCGTTGTCGACGATCGTGACTGCGTGCATGGTCCTGAGCTGCTCCTCGGTCCGGGTCTCATGTGATCACCGCTCACATGACGCTACGAGGCCGTGTGAGCGGCGTCAACATCCGTCCTGCGCGGCGACGACGATCGCGCCGTCAGGGCAGGCATGGTCCGGCCGGAAGGTGACACCCCCGCTCGAACGGCAGCTCGGTCCAGGTCGCTCCGTGCAACACCTCCGTATATGTTGCAGGCCTGGATATCACGCGGTCGTCGAGGGGATCGTCATGGACCTGAAGGAAGCATTCTCGCTCGAGGGCCGGACCGCGCTGATCACCGGCGGGTCCCGTGGCATCGGCATGATGATCGCGCACGGCTTCCTGTCGCAGGGGGCTCGCGTCTACATCACCGCGCGGAAGCAGGCGGCCTGTGACGCCGCCGCGCAGGAGCTGTCCGCCTACGGCGACTGCCGGTCCCTGCCGGCCGACGTCTCGACCGCGGACGGAGTGCAGGACCTCGTCGCCCGGTATCGGCAGCACGAGGACGCGCTCGACGTGCTGGTGAACAACGCCGGGGCCGCCTGGGGCGAGCCCTTCGACACCTTCCCGGAGCACGGCTGGGACAAGGTCATGGACCTCAACGTCAAGACGCCCTTCTTCCTGACCCAGGCGTGCAAGCCGATGCTCGCCAGGCCGGCCGGGGCGCGCCGGTCCAAGGTCATCAACATCGCGTCGATCGACGGCATCGCGATCAATCCGCAGGAGACCTACTCCTATCACGCGAGCAAGGCGGCGGTGATCCAGCTGACCCGTCGGTTGGCGATCCGGCTCATCGAGGACGGGATCGTCGTCAACGGCATCGCTCCCGGGGCGTTCCCGTCCGAGATGAACCGCCTGGCGCGCGACCATGCCGATGACGTGGCGCGACACATCCCTGCCGGCCGCGTCGGGGTTCCCGAGGACATGGCCGCGGCGGCGGTGTACCTGGCGAGCACCGCTGGGGACTACGTCGTGGGCTCCACCCTGGTGGTCGACGGCGGGGTCACGCACAAGCCGCTGGCGTAGGCGTCAGTCGGGAAGCGTCAGGCCGGCCGGTTCACCTGGAGGAGTGCAGCGATCGCCTGGTGGACCTTCTTCGCGTCCGGTTCCTCACCGGTGATGAGGTCGGCGTAGACGAACGACTCGATGATGCGCACGGTCAGGTAGGCGAGGTCCTCGGAACTCATCGAGTGCTGGAAGCCCTTCGCGAGCTCCTTGTCGATCAGCGCCTCGAAGGTCTGGACGACGTGCCGCTGCAGGGGGCTCGCCTTCGTGGTGATCAGCCGCAGTGCCCGCTCCGGCTCGCGCTGCAGGAATGCGCGGTAGTAGGACGCGCTGTTGATCTTCCCGGCGTAGATCTCGGCGACCCTCGCGAGACGCTGTCCGCCGGAGCCCGTCGCTGAACCCTCTGCCTCGCGCAGGGCCCGGTTCGTGAGCCAGGTGAGGATGTCGACGAGCAGGGTGTCCCGGTTGCCGACCCAGCGGAACAGGGTCGACCGGTCGACGTTCAGCTCGGCCGCGAGCTGCTGCATGTCGACGCGTTCACCGGCGACGAACTTGTTGAGCGCCACACGAAAGGCTTCACGACCGTTGCTGCGGCTCGGGGTCGCGTCGCGTTCCTCCTGCACGGTCACCGGCACAGCCTAGAGGTGCACGCCGGCCGCGACCGGGGACGGCGCGGGGCCGGGGCGCCGGTGGGGCGGCTCAGCGGAAGCAGGTCGTGTCGATGGCGCGCTTGAGGATCTTGCCGCTCGGGCCGAGCGGCAGGGCATCCGCGAACGTCACGAGCCGGGGGATCTTGTAGGCGGAGAGCCGTTCGCGCGCCCAGGCGGTGACCTCGCCCTCCGTGAGCGTCGCGCCGGGGCGGCGCACGACGACGGCGGCGACCTCCTCGCCGTAGTGCTCGTGCGGAACTCCGATGACGGCCGCCGCCACGATGTCCGGGTGGCCGTACAGGACCTCCTCCACCTCCGCGGGGTAGACGTTGTATCCACCTCGGATGATGAGGTCCTTGACGCGGTCCACGATGAACAGTTCCCCGTCCTGGTCGATCCGGCCCAGGTCGCCGGTGCGCAGCCAGCCGTCGGCGCTGAGCGCGGCAGCCGTCTCGTCGGGCCGTCCCCAGTAGCCCTTCATGACCGAGGGGCCCTGGATGTAGACCTCGCCGACCTCGTCCGGACCGACGGGCAGTCCGTCGACATCACGGACCTCGACGCGGGTCCGCGGCACAGGACGGCCGACGGAGCCCGGCTTGCCTCCGCGGTTGAACGTTCCCAGCGACGTCGTCTCGGTCAGCCCGTAGCCCTCGATCAGCTCGCAGCCGAAGCGCCGCTCGAACGAGCGGGCGATCGGTTCCGGTAAGGCCGCGCCACCCGAGACGGCAAGCCGGACATGGTCCAGCCGGCCACCTGCCGCCTCCTCGGACACGCCGAGGACCGCGTTCCACATCGTGGGGACTCCCGCGATGACGGTGAGCCGGTCACGCCGGATCATCTCGAGCATCGCCGCAGGCTGGAACGGCGAGAGCAGGCTCAGGGAGCCACCCGCGGTGAGAGCCGACATCATCACCGAGATCTGCCCGAAGATGTGGAACAGCGGCAGGGCCGTGCCGATCCTGTCGTCGGGCGTGCCGGCGCTGATCTCGACCGAGATCTCGGCCGACGCGAGCACGTTGCCGACGGTGATCTGGGCTCCCTTGGGCCGCCCGGTGGTTCCGGAGGTGTAGAGGATCGCGGCTGTGTCGTCCGTGCTGCGCTGGACGACGTCGGCCGGCGGGACGTCGTCGGCCCACAGGTGCTCGCGCACGAGGTGGAACGGGACGGCGAGGTCGGCGGCTGCCTGAGCCGGCGCGGGCCCCAGGTCGGGATGTGCGACGAGCGCCGTCGCCCCGGCGTCGTCGAGCACGTAGCGGATCTCGTCCGCGCTCGCCATCGTGTTCATCGGCACCAGGACCGCCCCGGCCGCCTGGATACCCAGATAGGCGATGACGAACTCCGGCACCGCGGGAGCCAGCAGGACGACGCGGTCACCGGGAGCGACGCCCAGCCGCTGGAGACTGGCCGCGAAGCGACGCGCCGACTCCTGCAGAGCTGCGTACGTGAGGTCGCCTCGCGCGTCCCGGAGGGCGATGGCCTCCGGCGTCTCGGCTGCCCAGCGCTCGACCGGAGCGATCAGATTCGCCATGTCCCGCAGTTCCTCTCTCGTCCACGTCCTGCCGGTCTCGCGACAGGTCTTGCAACATCTGGTCAAGTGTTGCACGCTGAGGTGGTTCCCGTCACACTCTCTCGAGCCGGGCCCGATCATCGCCGGCGAGACCGAGCCCGCCGCCCTCCGAGCCCTCTAGGAGTTCCTGTGTCACTGCCGGTGGAAGGCTTCTGCGAACCACGGTTCGAGGCGCTCCGGTCGTTGCTGGCCGAGAACCTCGACACCGGCAAGGAGCTCGGCCTCAGCGTGGCGGTGAACGTCGACGGTCAGGTCGTCGCCGACCTGTGGGGTGGCTTCGCCGATGTCGCACGGACCCGGCCGTGGGCGGAGGACACGGTGGTCAACACCTGGTCGTCCACGAAGATGGTCACCAACCTCGCCGCTCTGGTCCTGGCGGACCGGGGCGAGCTGGACGTCCATGCGCCGGTCGCCCGGTACTGGCCCGAGTTCGCGGCCAACGGCAAGGAGGGCGTGCTCGTCCGGCACGTCCTCTCCCACACCTCAGGCGTTGCGGGCTGGGACCAGCCGATGACGCTCGCGGACATGTACGACCTCGAGGGCTCGACCGCGCGCCTGGCCGAGCAGGCGCCGTGGTGGGCGCCCGGGACCGCGTCGGGGTACCACGCGAACGACCAGGGCCACCTCGTCGGCGAACTCGTCCGTCGCATCACCGGGAGCTCTCTGACGGAGTTCGTGCGCACCCAGATCGCCGAACCCCTGGGCGCCGACTTCCAGATCGGCCTCCGCCCTGAGGACGACGACCGCGCCGCGGAGCTGGTGCCGCCGCCTCCGCACAACATCGACTTCGCGGCTCTCGACCCCGAGAGCGCCGCGGTCAAGACGTTGACGTCCCCGATCTTCCCGGCCGAGGAGGCGAACTCGATCGCCTGGCGGCGGGCCGAGCTGGGAGCGGTGAACGGGCACGGCAACGCACGCGCCCTGTGCCGCGTGTTGTCGCCGCTGGCCCTCGGCGGCGCGGCCGACGGACACCGGCTGCTCGACCCGGCCACGATCGAGCTGGTGTTCGAGGAGCAGGCTCACGGTGTCGACCTCGTCCTGGGCATCCCGCTCCGCTGGGGCATCGGCTTCGGACTTCCCGAGCCGGCGAGCCTGCCGTACATCCCCGACGGGCGCGTGTGCTTCTGGGGTGGCTACGGCGGCTCCATGACCGTCGTCGACCTCGACCGGCGGATGACCATCTCCTACGTGATGAACCAGATGAGCGCCGGCCTCATCGGCTCGGAGCGCTCCGCCGAGTACGTCAGCGCCGCCTACGCCGCCCTCTCGTGACGCCCCCTCACGACCCGGTGCCGTCGCCCGTGGCCGGCTCGGACGTCGACGACGGCTGGCTCGAGGAGTGGCTCGCGGTCGAGGTCGGCGATCCCGAGGGGAGCCTCGCCGTCGGCAGGATCGGCCAGGGCTACTCGAATCTCACCTACGGCGTCTCGGACGCGACCGGCCGACGCTGGGTTCTGCGCCGACCGCCCCCGGGGGAGCTGCTGGCCTCGGCGCACGACGTGGTCCGCGAGGCCCGGATCATGGCCGCGCTCGCGGTCACCGACGTCCCGGTGCCCGCGATCCTCGGCGTCCGCAACGACTCCGGCGGCGTCCCCTGGGTGCTCATGGAGCACGTCGACGGACAGGTCATCGACAGCATGGCGGCCGGTCAGGACCTCGACGAGGCGCACCGCCGGACGATCGGCCTGTCCATGGCCCGCACCCTGGCCCGCGTCCACGCGGTGGACATCGACCAGATCGGGTTGGGCGACCTGGCCAGCCGCTCCCCGTACGCCGCCCGGCAGATGCGCCGCTGGACGCGCCAGTGGGAGGCGTCCCGCACCCGTCCGCTGCCCGAGCTGGACCGGCTCACCGACCGGCTGGCAGCGGCGGTCCCCGAGCAGGTCGAGCTCGGGCTCGTGCACGGGGACTTCCACATCAAGAACGTGATCGCCCGCGAGGGCCAGGTCGCGGCCGTGCTGGACTGGGAGCTCGCCACGTTGGGGGATCCGCTCGCCGACGTCGGCACCCTGCTCGCGTACTGGCCGCATGCCGGCGAGCTGGCGGCCGGGGACGCGACGTCGGTGTCCACCCTCCCCGGCTACCCGACACGCGAGGAGCTGCTGCAGGAGTACGCCGAAGCCTCCGGGCGGGACGTCTCGGCGGTCGGCTTCTGGCACGTCCTCGGCATCTGGAAGGTCGCCATCATCGCCGAGGGGGTCCTCCGGCGCGCCCTCGACCATCCCGGGGCGCGGTCGCTGGCCGGGATCCCGTCCGCCGAGGACGTCGAGTCACTCGTCGACTACGCCCACCGGATCGCCGACCGATCGGACCTGTGAACCCCACAGTCGGCAGCCGGGCCCGCGGCGCGTGAGCCACCGGGGCACTCCGCCCTGCCACCACCCCTCCATGGTTAGGAATGTCGATGCCACACCACCCCTCGACGCAGCACGACGACGTCGTCCTGGCCGAACGCCACGGCCCGGTGCTCCTCCTCACCCTGAACCGGCCCGAGAAGCTGAACGCCTGGAACAACGCCCTCGAGGACCGCTACTTCGACCTGCTCGACGAGGCGGACGCGGACCCGGAGATCCGCGCGATCGTCGTCACCGGAGCCGGCCGGGGCTTCTGCGCCGGAGCGGACATGAGCGACCTCCAGCAGGTCGACAAGCTCGACGAGAACGGCCTGCCCATGCGAGCGCGGCCCAAGAACCACCCGCTGTCGGTGCGCAAGCCACTCATCGCCGCGATCAACGGCGCCGCAGCGGGCCTCGGCCTGGTCGAGGCGCTCTTCTGCGACGTGCGTTTCGCGGCGGCCGGCGCCAAGCTCACCACGTCCTTCGCGCGACGAGGGCTGATCGCGGAGTACGGGGCCGCGTGGCTCCTCCCGCGTCTCGTCGGTCAGAGTCGAGCGCTCGATCTGCTCATGTCGGGCCGCGTGGTCAGGGCGGAGGAAGCCGCCGACATGGGCCTGGTGGACCGCGTCGTCGCACCGGAGGACGTCGTGGGCGTCGCTCTGGCCTATGGGCAGGATCTCGCAGCGCACTGCTCCCCGTGGGCCATGAGCACCATCAAGTCACAGGTGTACCGCTCGTTCGAGACCACCTTCGGCGAAGCGGTCGAGGACGCCGACCGGCTGATGCAGATCTCCCTCCTGGGCCCGGACGTGCGCGAAGGGGTGACGAGCTACCTGGAGGGGCGAGCGCCCGCGTTCGCCGGGCTCCGCGGCAGCGACTCGACACCTGGATGACCGGGACGGCCCTCGGCGCCTGAGCGATCCCGCGCAGGAAACGCTCCGCGCACCGACGGAGGGCTTGCCCGTCGACGCCTACTGTGCAACGTTTAGCCAAACGTTGCACACGGCCGTTCCACCGTGGTGCTCCGGACCGTCAACGCGGCCGCAGCCGCTCGCTCCGCACCGACAAGGAAGACCGACATGACCGAGACCCGAACTCCTCCGGCCGAGACCATCGTCCTCGTCGTGGAGGCGCAGGCAGCTCCTGGCAACGCCGGACGGGTGACGGACCTCATCGGCCGGTTCGTCGAACCCACCCGGAAGGAGGCCGGCTGCCTCCAGTACCGGCTGCACGTCGACGCCGCGGACGACCACCACGTCGTGCTCGTCGAGGAGTGGCAGGACGAGGCAGCCCTGACCGCGCACCAGGCGACGAGCGGCTACGCCGAGCTCATGCACGCCCTGTTGCCGCTGCTCGCCGGCGAGGGCCGCGGCCTTCGCCTGACCCCCCTCACGTGATGCCGGTCGGCGGGTGACGCCACCGCCGAACGAGCCGCGCGACCCATTTCCCGTCCGCTCGCGGACGTCGAACAGCCAAGGAGCACACATGGACATCCGCCTCTCCGAGAGGGCGCTCGAACTTCGCGAGCGGCTCGCCACGTTCATGGACGACTTCGTCTACCCGGCAGAAGCCGTCCACCACCAGCAGCTCGTGGACGCCGGGAACCCCCACCACCACCCGCAGGTCGTCGAGGACCTCAAGGCCGAGGCCAAGCGGCAGGGCCTGTGGAACCTCTTCCTGCCGGAGTCCGAGCACGGCGCCGGCCTCACCAACGTCGAGTACGCGCCGCTGGCCGAGATCATGGGCCGCAGCGCGCACCTCGCACCCGAGGCCACGAACTGCGGCGCTCCCGACACCGGGAACATGGAGCTCCTGGCGCGGTTCGGCACGCCGGAGCAGAAGGAGCGCTGGCTCACCCCGCTCCTCGAGGGCGAGATCCGGTCCGCCTTCGCGATGACCGAGCCGGCAGTCGCCAGTTCGGATGCCACGAACATCGAGCTGAGCATGGTCCGGGACGGCGACGACTACGTGCTCAACGGCCGCAAGTGGTGGGCGTCGAACGCGATGCACGCGCTGTGCCGCGTCCTCATCGTCATGGGCAAGACCGATCCGGCCGGTGCGCGCCACCAGCAGCAGACCATGATGCTGGTGCCGGTCGACACACCCGGGGTCACGATGGTCCGGTCGCTGCCGACCTTCGGCTACATGGACCGCGAGGGGCATGCCGAGATCCTGTTCGAGGACGTCCGGGTGCCTGCCGCCAATGTTCTGGGCGGTGAGGGCCAGGGATTCGCCATGAGCCAGGCCCGGCTGGGCCCGGGTCGCATCCACCACTGCATGCGCCTGATCGGCATGACCGAGCGCGCGCTCGATCTCATGATCGACCGGGCCATGAACCGGACGACGTTCGGGCAGCCCCTGGCGGCCCGCGCCAACATCCAGGACTGGATCGCCGAGTCCCGGGTGGACCTCGAGATGATCCGGTTGCTCACCATGAAGGCGGCCTACCTGATGGACACGGTGGGCAACAAGGAAGCCCGCGTCGAGATCGCGGCCATCAAGGTCGCCGCGCCCACCATCGCCACGCGGATCATCGACCGCGCCATCCAGGTCCACGGCGGCGGCGGCATGTCCAACGACTTCCCCCTGGCGGAGATGTACGTCTACGCCCGCCACCTGCGCCTGGCCGACGGCCCGGACGAGGTGCACAAGCGGACGATCGCGCAGGCGGAGCTCAAGCGACGCGACCCGGCCTTCCGGTGGTGACCCCGAGGCGCCGGCAAGCGGCGCTCGCGCCGGAGCGGGAGGGGCAGGCGCGTGGAGTTTGAGCAGATCCGGTACGAGGTGGACGAGGGCATCGCCACGGTGACGTTGAGCCGGCCGGAGAAGCTCAACGCCTACACCGAACGCATGCGGGACGAGATCATCGCCGCGTTCGACCGCATCGACGCCGACGACGCCGTCCGGGCGGTCATCGTCACGGGGGAGGGGCGCGGCTTCTGCGCCGGCGCCGACCTCGGCGGCGACCCCGGGCCCTCGTCCGATGCGGTGCCGGACGAGGTCGGCCACTGGCGGGACGGTGGCGGCCAGGTGACGCTGCGGATCTTCCAGTCCCTCAAGCCGGTCATCGCCGCGATCAACGGTCCCGCCGTCGGGGTCGGCGCGACCATGACACTGGCGATGGACGTCCGCCTGGCGAGCGAGACGGCGAAGATGGGCTTCGTCTTCGTGCGACGAGGACTCACCCCGGAAGCCTGCTCGTCGTTCTTCCTGCCGAGGGTCGTGGGCATCTCGCAGGCCCTCGAGTGGTGCCTCACCGGACGTGTGTTCCCGGCCCAGGAGGCGCTCGCCGGGGGGCTGGTCTCGCGCGTGCTGCCCGCCGACGATCTCCTGCCGGCAGCGCGCGCCCTGGCGCGGGAGATGGCGGACGGCACGTCGCCGGTGTCCGTCGCGCTCACGCGGCAGCTCATGTGGCGAGGGCTGGGACTCCGGCATCCGATGGAGGCGCACCGGGTCGACAGCCGCAGCTTCCGGTCCCGCATGCAGAGCGCCGACGTGGTGGAGGGAGTGGTGTCGTTCCTCGAGAAGCGGCCACCGGCCTTCCCGCAGACCGTCTCCGCGGACATGCCGGCCTTCTTCCCCTGGTGGGACGAGCCCGAGTTCCGTTGACGACGACCAGCGTGGCGTCCAGACGCCGCCCTCACTGACACGAGCCACGGAGGAACGCCATGCGCACCCGGATCACCGAACTGTTCGGCATCCAGCACCCCATCGTGCAAGGAGGGATGCACTTCGTCGGATTCGCCGAACTGGCGTCCGCCGTCTCCAACGCCGGGGGGCTCGGCATCATCACCGGGCTGACCCAGCGGACGCCGGAGCTGCTGGCCGCCGAGATCGCGCGGTGCCGGGACATGACGGACAAGCCCTTCGGCGTGAATCTCACGTTCCTGCCCAGCTTCAGCGAACCGCCCTATGCCGAGTACATCCAGGCCATCGCGGAAGGCGGCGTCACGATCGTCGAGACGGCGGGGCGGAGCCCTGAGCAGTACATGCCGGCGCTCAAGCAGGCCGGCATCACGGTGATCCACAAGTGCACGTCGGTCCGTCACGCGCTGAAGGCAGAGCGGATCGGCTGCGACGCCGTCAGCGTCGACGGCTTCGAGTGCGGCGGTCACCCGGGCGAGGACGACGTCCCGAACATGATCCTCCTCCCGCGTGCGGCGGAAGCGCTGTCGATCCCCTTCGTGGCATCCGGTGGCATGGCCGATGCCCGCAGCCTGGTGGCCGCGCTGGCCCTCGGCGCGGAAGGCATCAACATGGGCACGCGGTTCATCGCCACCCAGGAGGCGCCCGTGCACGAGAACGTGAAGCAGGCGCTGCTGGATGCCGACGAGTCCGACACCCGGCTCATCATGCGGCCGCTGCGGAACACCGAGCGCGTGCTCAACAACGCCAATGTCACCCGCCTGCTCGAGATCGAACGGGAGAAGGGCGAGGACCTGACGATCGACGACGTCTTCGACCAGGTCGCGGGCGTCTACCCGAAGGTCATGCTCCATGGCGAGATGGACGCCGGGGCATGGAGCTGCGGAATGGTGGTCGGCCTCATCCACGACATCCCGACCGTCGACGAGCTCATCGGGCGAATCATGAGCGAGGCGGAGGACCTCATCGACTCCCGACTGGTCGGGATGCGTACGGGCGCGGGCCGCGGGCGGGGTGCCGGGGCTCCGGGGCCTGTCCGATGGCCGGCCTGGGGCCCGTAGGAGGGCGGCCGAGGGTTCATCGCCTCGACGGAGGTAGTTGCCGGTGTGACGACGCGTCGCTCAGCCGGGCCTCGGACAAGGTCCTGTGGAGTTCCAGTGGTCCCTCGTTCAGGGATGCTTATTGCCACTATCTTGCAACAAGTGGCTGGTGGTCCATAACGTTGAACCGTGTCTCGGAGCTGCGTGCCGTACCCCTTGGCTGGGGCTGTGATGGCCCTGACCGCTGGATTGAGTCTGGCGGGGTGTACGGCGGGCGGTGCTTCTACGTCCACCGACATGGATGGGCCGTTGCAGGTCGTGACCACGGTTGCGCCGATCACGTCGATCGTCGCTAGCGTCGCCGGAGACCGCGCCGAGATCACTGGGCTGGTCCCGGAGGGGACCAATTCACACACGTTCGATCCCCCACCGAGCGCCGCAGCGGTGCTCTCCGAGGCCGACATCGTCTTCATCAACGGGCTGAAGTTGGAGGAGCCCACGAAAGACCTGGCCGAGGCCACCATGGGCGCGGGCGCGACGCTGGTCGAGATCGGCACGCAGGTGCTTCCGGAGAGCGAGTACATCCACGACTTCTCCTTCCCGCGGGAGGAGGGCAAACCGAATCCGCATCTCTGGACCGACCCCACGTGGGCGATCCGGTACGCCGCTGTGGCACGGGATGCCCTCAGCGACGCCGATCCGGGCGGCGAGAGGCTCTACCAGCGCAACTACGAGGCGTTCGAGGCTCAGGCCACCGAACTCTCTGACGCGCTGCGGGCCGACCAGGAATCGATCCCGGCCGGCGGTAAGGAGCTGTTGACCTACCACGACGCCTACGCCTACTTCGCCAAGACCTACGGGTGGGAGATCATCGGGGCCATTCAGCCGGAAAACTTCGAGGACCCCACGCCGCGGGAGGTCGCGGCCTTGATCGACCAGGTGCGGGCGGAAGACGTTCCGGTCATCTTCGGTTCGGAGGTGTTCCCCTCCGCCGTCCTGGAGGAGGTCGGCCGCGCCACCGGCGCCCGATATGAGGACACCCTGCGCGACGACGACCTGCCCGGAGATCCCGGCGATGCCGAGCACTCCTGGCTGGGTCTCATGCGCTACAACTACGTGACCATGATCAACGGCCTCGGTGGCGAGGCGACCGCGCTTGCTGCTCTGGACACCGCGCCCGCGGCCCGCGACGACGCCACCTACCCGCAGTGAACGTCGATCGGGTGCCCATGGACGACCTGGTCCGGATCGAGGGGGCCACGTTCGGCTATGACGCCACCCCGGTCCTCGAAGACGTCACGCTCACCATCCGCCCGAGCGCCTTCATCGGTGTGGTCGGTCCCTCAGGTTCAGGCAAGACCTCTCTACTGCGACTCCTGCTCGGCACGGTGGCCCCACAGCAGGGCACCGTCACGCGCCGCCCGGACGTCGCGGCGGCGTACGTGCCGCAGTTGGAGACGGTGAACTGGAACTTTCCTGTCACCGTCACCGAGTGCGTGCTGATGGCCCGCACCGGGCGGACCCTGCCCTGGCCGACTCGCCACGAGCGCGCCGAGGTGAACCGGGTCTTGGACCGCCTGGGCATCGGCGCGCTGGCCGGTCGCCACATCCGCGAGTTGTCCGGCGGGCAGCAGCAACGGATGTTCGTCGCCCGGGCCCTGTTGCGCCGGCCCCGATTGCTGCTCATGGACGAACCGACCACAGGGGTGGACGTCACCAGTCGGCACGACATGCTCCATCTGCTCGGTGAGCTCAACGCCGAGGGAGTCGCCATCCTCCTGACGACTCATGACCTCAACGGCGTGGCCGCTCACCTCCCTCAGCTCGTCGCGCTCAATCGCACCGTCGTTGCCGTCGGAGCTCCCCGTGACGTCATCAACGGCCCCGTCCTCGAGCGGACATTCGGCGCCCCGA
>CADCWK010000343.1 GCA_902806375.1 uncultured Thermomicrobiales bacterium | reverse complement strand
CGGAGGCGGCGTGGGCCAGGGGCCGGGGGTGCTCGGTCAGGACACCATCGAGATCGACTCCCAGACGGAACGGCGCGGGCATGGCGACATCGGCCGTGGGAGCGACGGATTCGGTGGGCGCGGTGGCTTCCAGCACGGGCGACGGTCCTCTGGCACCCGGTGGCCCGAAGATCGGACCACGGCAGGGCGCCGTGACGCCCACCGGTCGCCCCGCTGCGACCCGGCCAGGCAGGCGACATCCCATCGGCCACGGCGCGCGCCGGAATGCGTTCTACGGTGGCGGGAGTGTAGCACCGCCCGGGCGGACATCAGGACCGTGATCGATCCTGGCCGGGAGTCGAGCCCGGCGGAGGCTCTTGCGGGCCCGGCAGGTTGTCCGGTAACGTGATTCGGTTGCACGAACGTTCAGAGCAGAATGGTCCACCGGCCAACGACGGTCGGGGAGGGGGAGCAACGATGCCACGCGAAACGGCGACTCACGGCAGCGGGGTGACGCAACGATCCGCGGACTGGCCCCGCACGGCGAATCGCTGGGTCCAGTTGACGCTGGCCGAGGACGACCCGGCTCACTTCGACCTCGACTTCTGGGTCGGCCTCATGCGCGACACCAGGGCCAACGCGGTCTGCATGAGCGCCGGCGGCTACATCGCCTACTACCCCACGGCGATCCCGTTCCATTACCGCAGCCGGTTCCTCGGCGAGACGGACCCGTTCGGCGCGATCGTGGACAGTGCCCGCCAGCTCGAGATGCATGTCATGGCCCGGGTCGACCCGCATGCCATCCATGCCGACGCGGCCGAGGCTCACCCCGAGTGGCTGGCCCGCGACCAGGACGGCAAGCCGCTCGAGCACTGGTCCTTCCCTGGTATCTGGCTGACTTGCCCGTTCAGCCCCTACCACCGCGAGTTCATCACCGACGTCGCCCGGGAACTGGTCCGCGACTACGATATCGACGCGATCTTCGCGAACCGCTGGGAGGGCCATGGCGGGATCTCGTACAGCGAGCACGCCCGCCGCGGCTTCCGTGACGACACTGGCTTCGACCTCCCCGTTCGCGCCGGCGATACGTCTGACCCGGCCTGGCAGGCGTACGTCCCGTGGCGCCGGCGACGCCTCAGCGAACTGGTCGCGATCTGGGACGACGCCGTCCGGGAGATCCGGCCGCATGCCCGGTTCATCCCCAACATCGGCAGCCTGGGTGTCCGGGACATGGACCGCGACCTGATCCAGCGGCACTACCCCCTGTTCTTCATCGACAAGCAGGGGCGGTCCGGCAACGAGGCGCCCTGGTCGGCTGGCCGCAACGGCAAGCGCAACCGGGGACTGTTCCGGGATCGGCCGGTCGGGTTGATCACTTCGGTCGGACCCGAGCACCACGAGCACCGCTGGAAGGATGCCGTCTCCCCGCCGGAGGAGACCCGGACGTGGATCGTCGATGGGTTCGCCCAGGGTGCCTTCCCCTGGTTCACCAAGTTCAACGCGACGATATCCGACGACCGCTGGGTCCGGCCGGTGGTCGAGGCATTCACCCTGCACGCCGCACTCGACCCGGTGCTCGGCCCGCTCCCGATCACCGCGGAGGTCGCCCTGCTGGACCCGACCCAGACCGACCGGCTTCTGACACCCGCCGACCGGCGCGAGCGGTTCTCCCATGAGGACGGCTTTTACCAGGCCCTGGTCGAGGCGCGGATCCCGTTCGAGTTCGTCGCCGACCAGGTCCTCAGCGCCGAGGAACTCTCCCGGTTCCGAGTACTGGTGCTCGCGAACGCCGAGCGGCTCAGCGACGCCCAGTGCGCGACGGTCGCCGCCTGGGTCGAATCGGGCGGCAGCCTGGTGATGGCGTACCAGTCGTCGCTGCTCGATGAGACCGGCCAAGCTCGGGACACCTTCGGCCTTGCCGGCACGATCGGCGTCGACCTCGCCGGATCCACGAGAGGTCCGGTCAAGAACAACTACGTCGCCCTGACCGGGCAGCACCGGCTCCATGCCGGACTGGATGGCGCGAAGCGCATCATCGGTGGAACGCGGCTACTACCGATCGTCGCCCACGCGGACACCGACGTCCCGTTCCGGTTCATCCCGGACTTCCCGGACCTGCCGATGGAGGAGGTCTACCCGCGTGCGGGACCGGATGCGCCAGCGGTGGTCGCCCGTGAGTTGCCGTCCGGCGGCCGGGTGGTCTACATCGGGTTCGACATCGGCTCGCTGTTCTGGGAGGCGCTCCAGGACGACCACGGCCGCCTGATCGCCAACGCGGTCAACTGGGCGCTCCGGGACGACCCGCGTGTCCGGGTCGAGGGACCAGGACTCGTCGACATTGCCGTCCGGGAGGGGGAGCGAGAGGTCGCGGTCACGCTCGTCAACCTGACCAACCCGATGGCGATGCGTGGGGCGATCCGCGAGACCATCCCACTCACGGGCCAGCGCGTCACCGTTCGGCTCCCAGAGGGCACCGGTACGGTGGGAGCCCGGCTCCTGGTCGCCGACCGGGCCGTCGACGTCACGGTGCAGGACGGGCACGCCGTGGTCGACATCCCGAGCCTCGACCTCCTGGAGGTCGTGCATCTGACCTGGGGGCAGGAGTGAGTTGAGCGATCGTGAGGCGACGCCTCTGAAACGATGGCGCTACTCCCGATATGGCGAGAGGGATCAGCAATGACGACACCCATGACCGATCAGACGACTCCCACTCCTGACCTCTGGTGGCGGCACCCGTTCCGGATGTTCCAGACCAACCTGCGGGAGATCGATGCCGGGCTCGACGTTGAGCGGACCCTCGACTACCTGGAGGCCTACGGAGCCAATACGTGGCTGATCAGCGTCGGCGGGATCCTCTCCAACTACCCGACCGCGCTGCCCTTCCAGACGCCGAACCCACACCTCGCCCAGCGTCCGTCGGGTGATCTGATCGGTGACGCGACCGCCGCCGCGGCCCGGCGCGGCGTCCGGGTGCTGGCCCGGATGGACTTCTCCAAGATCGACCACCGCCGGGCCGAGGAGCACCCCGAGTGGTGCTTCGTCGACGCGGACGGCGAGCCGCAGGTCTACAACGGCCTGACCAGTGTCTGTCCCAGTGCGGACTACTACCAGCACCGGCTGCAGGACGTCGTCGACGAGGTCCTCGATCGTTATCCCGTTGATGGCTTCTTCTTCAA
>CADCWK010000342.1 GCA_902806375.1 uncultured Thermomicrobiales bacterium | reverse complement strand
ACCGCCGTCACGGTCGCCGGCAAGTACTGCGAGTCGGGGGACATCCTGATCGAACGGGCGATGCTCCCCGAGGTCGCGGCGGGGGACCTGCTGGCGCTCCCGGCCACCGGCGCCTACTGCCTCGCGATCGGGACGGATTTCGTCTTCTCGGGGGATGGTGGCGCGCCGTACCCCGAGGACGCGCCGCCCGACCCCGTGTCGCACTACGGCCGCTCCAAGCTCAGCGGCGAGCGGGCCGTCCTGGCGACCGACGCCGCCTTCGGCGTCGCCCGGACGGCCTGGGTCTGGGGTGGCGCCGGCAAGCACTTCCCCCGGACGGTCCTGACCGTCCTGCGGGACCGCGGCGGCATGTCCGTCGTGACCGATGAGCGCGGCAACCCGACCCACGCCCACGACCTCGCCGTCGCCCTCGCTGAACTGGCGGCGCTCCGTGGGGCCGGCGTCTTCCACCTGACCAACGAGCAACCGACCAGCCGGTTCGAACTGGCCCGGGCGGTGGCGGCGATGGGCGGTTTCGACCCGGGCATCGTCCAGCCGGTCACGAGCGCCGAGTTCCTGGCGAAGTACCCGCTGCCGGCCCGGCGCCCGGCCGACTCGACGCTCGCCAACGTGCGGGCGGCCGCTCTCGGCGTCCGGCTGCGACCGTGGCCCGAGACCATCGCGGCGTACGTCCCCGGCCTGGCGACGGACCTGGGCATCGGCGCGGTCGACCCGGACGTCGAGGACGCGACCCAATGACCACCACCGCCCAGACACCCCGCATCCTCGTCACGGGCGGGGCCGGCTTCATCGGCTCGGCCCTCGTCCGGTTCCTGATCCGGGAGACCGGGGCGAGCGTCCTGAACGTCGACGCCCTGACCTACGCCGGCGACCTCGACACCGTCGCCGGCGTCGCGGACGATGGGGCCGCCGCCCCGCGCTACGCCTTCCTCGAAGCCGACATCACCGACGTCGACGCGATGCGCCGGGCCTTCGCCGCGTTCCGGCCGACCGCCGTCATGCACCTCGCCGCCGAGAGCCACGTCGACCGGTCGATCGACGGGCCCGCCGCCTTCGTCAAGACCAACATCGTCGGCACGTTCACGCTGCTCGAAGCCGCCCTCACGTACTGGCGCGGGTTGCCAGCCGACGAGGCGGGGGCCTTCCGGTTCCTGCACGTCTCGACCGACGAGGTCTACGGCGAACTCGGGCCGACCGGCTTCTTCGACGAGACCACGCCCTACCGGCCGCGCTCGCCCTACTCGGCGACCAAGGCCGGGTCCGATCACCTCGTCATGGCCTGGTTCCACACCTACGGGCTGCCGGCCATCATCACCAACTGCTCGAACAACTACGGTCCCTTCCAGAACCACGAGAAGCTGATCCCGACGATCATCCGATCGGCCATCTTCGGCCAGCCGATCCCGGTCTACGGCGACGGCCAGGCGATCCGCGACTGGCTGTTCGTCGACGACCACGTCCGCGCGCTCTGGCGCTGCGTCCTCTCCGGCACGCCGGGCGAGACGTACGTCATCGGCGGGCACAACGAGCGCACCACGGTCCAGACCGTCCGGGCCGTCTGCGCGCTCCTGGACGAGCTGGCACCCGACCCGACGATCGGCGACCGGGCCGGGCTGATCCGGTTCGTCACCGACCGGCCGGGCCACGACCGCCGTTACGCGATCGACGCCAGCCGGATCCACCGCGAGCTGGGCTGGCAGCCGGACGAGACCTTCGAGACCGGGATGCGCAAGACGGTCCAGTGGTACCTCGATCACCCCGAGTGGTGGGGTGACGCGGCCACCCAGCGGCTGGGACTCGAGCGGGCACCCGAACCCGTGACCATCGGCGCACAGACAGGAGACGGACGGTGAAGGGCATCATCCTCGCGGGCGGTTCCGGGACCCGGCTCCACCCGCTGACGATCTCGATCAGCAAGCAGCTGCTGCCCGTCTACGACAAGCCGATGATCTACTACCCCCTCAGCACGCTGATGCTGGCCGGGATCCGGGACATCCTGCTGATCTCGACCCCGACCGACCTTAGCCGCTTCGCCGACCTGCTCGGGGACGGCAGCCAGTGGGGGCTGAACCTGAGCTACGCGGAGCAGGCCGAACCCAACGGCCTGGCGCAGGCGTTCGTGATCGGCCGGGAGTTCGTCGGCGACGACTCGGTCGCGCTGGTCCTCGGCGACAACATCTTCTACGGCCATGGCCTGGTCGAGACGCTCCAGGCCGGGATCGTGGGCATCGCCCGGCACGGCGGCGCGCGGGTCTTCGGCTACTACGTCCGCGACCCGGAGCGCTACGGCGTGGTGGAGTTCGACGATCACGGCCGGGCCGTCGGGATCGAGGAGAAGCCGAAGCACCCCAAGACGCAGTACGCCGTGACCGGGCTGTACCTCTACGACAACCAGGTGCTCGATATCGCCCAGTCGCTGCGGCCGTCGGCACGGGGCGAGTACGAGATCACCGACGTCAACCTCGCCTACCTCCGCCAGGACCAGCTCCACGTCGAGGTCCTCGGTCGGGGGATCGCCTGGCTGGACACCGGCACCCACGAGGCGCTGCAGCAGGCCAGCACCTTCATCCAGATCCTGGAGCAGCGCCAGGGCCTCAAGGTGTCGTGCCCGGAAGAGATCGCCTGGCGGATGGGCTACATCTCCGCCGAGGACGTCGAGCGCTGCGCCGCGTCGCTGAAGAACGACTACGGCGCGTATCTGCGCACCATCGTCCGGGACGACACGCTCGCCGCCCAGACGTCGCTCTCGGACCCGCTGGTCGCCGGGCTGAACGCGGCCGGGATCTACGGCGGCAATGGCACGGGTACCAACGGCACGGGCAATGGCGTCGGCGGAGCGTAGGGCGGAGCCTGGGTCGCGGCGCGCAGACCCCTCCCCGGCTCAGGCGGGGCGTATAGGTAGCGGGTAGTCCGGGCAGCTCCGCCCGCCGCCAACACGTCCCGCGGGAGCCGACGAGAGGCCGGGAGTTTGGGTCGCTCGCCGCCCGCCTGCCGCGATCCGAACCGTGGGTGTCTAGGCGAATACCGTACGACTAGCGAGCGGAGCAGACCATGAACGTGATCGAGACGGCATTGCCGGGCGTCCTGATCGTCGAGCCGAAGCGGTTCGGCGACGAGCGCGGTTACTTCCTGGAGACCTGGAACCGGGCCGCCTACCGTGAGGTC
>CADCWK010000341.1 GCA_902806375.1 uncultured Thermomicrobiales bacterium | reverse complement strand
GGGGTGCTGACGATCTCCCGGTAGGCGTGGTCGGCCCCATGCTCCAGTCGGGTCGGCGCTACGCCTCCGCCTCGCGGCGCAGGGCGGCGTAGCTCTCGTAGCGCTCCTGGCTGATCGTCCCGGCCGCGACGGCGGCGATCACGGCGCAGTCGGGCTCGTCGAGGTGCTCGCAGTCGTCGTAGTAGCACTCGCCGAGGAACGGTCGGAACTCCGGGTAGCACTCCGGCAACTGCTCGCCCGGGACGGCGTGCATCGCCAGCGCCCGCATCCCCGGCGTGTCGGCGACGAACGTCTCCGGGGCGATCCGGTAGAGCTGGGTGCCGATCGTGGTGTGGCGCCCCTTGCGGTTGGCGGCCGAGACGTCGCCGATCAGGCGCTCGCCGGTCGGGTCGATCGCGTTGAGCAGGCTGGACTTGCCGACGCCCGACGGCCCGGCGATCGCGGTGACCTTGCCGGCCAGCGCCGCCCGGAGCTCATCGACCCCGTACCCCGCCGCGACGCTGAGGAAGTGAAGCGGGTAGACCCCGGCGTAGTCCCGGAAGGTCGCCTCGGCCAGCGCCCGGGCGCCACCCATCCCCAGCGGCGCGCCGTCCGGGCCCGGCTCGGCGGCGGCGAGGTCCAGCTTGTTGATCGCGATCCGGGCCGGCAGCCCGCGGGCCTCGGCCAGCACGAGGAAGCGGTCCATCATGCGCAGGTGCGGCTCGGGGAAGCGGAGCGAGAAGAAGAAGATCACCTGGTCGGCGTTGGCCAGGATCACCTGCTCCGTGTCGTTGGTCTCGCGGGCCAGCCGGGACAGCACCCCCGTCCGGGGCGCCCGCCACTCGATCTGGCCCTCGTTCTCGCCGACGTCGATCACCGAGACGTGGTCGCCGACGGCGACCGGGTCGGTCCGGAGCCGGAAGCGCTTGAGGCTGCCCTTGATCGTCGCCAGCAGGACCCGCGGCTCGCCCGTCAGCTGGACGTCATACCAGAGCCCGTAGGAGCGCAGCACGACGCCAGGCAGCCCGCGCCCACTGAGCCGCCCCAGCTCGGCGGCCGGTTGCCCGTCCATCGCTGGCTGGACCGGCGCGTCCGTCATCGCCGGCCGCACGACCGCCCGGTCGGAGGACAGACCGTGTGCGGGGTCCGTCCTCGCTGATGGCATGGACCGTCGATCCGACCCGGATCCCGTCTGTCGCGCTCTGCCGCCCCGTCGTCGTCCGCTGTCTGTCACACGCTCCCCGTCATTGCTGTTCGTCTGATCTCCGGTCCCCGCGTCAGCGGTCGATGTCGCGCACGGCCCGCGCTGCGGCAGGCGTCCGATGCGGTGAATGCGCTGTCCCTGGTCGACCGGTAAAGGGTACCGCGCCGGGACGCTCCTCTGTCGCGGGATGCGATCAGGGCCGGGAGGAGGGCAGTCGCGGTTCGCGGGGGGCGGGGATCCGCCGGGGATTCGACGGGTCGGTGATACTGGCACCGGTCTGGGGCAGCGGTCACCCCATCACACGGGACAGGAGAGGCGCCGGATGCCGGACGCGAACCAGGGCCGGACACCGCGGCGCGGCGGCGTGGCGCCCGTCATCATCGCGGCGGCGATCAACGGCGGGCGGGACCGTCGCGACCACCCGGACATCCCCTACACCCCGGAGGAGGTCGCCGCCGCCGCGATCGGCTGCATCGACGCCGGGGCCACGATCGTCCACCTCCACGCCCGCGGGCGCTACGGCGCCTGGTCCGCCTCGCCGGCCTGGTACTCCCACGCCATCCGCCGCATCCGCCACTACCGGCCCGGTGTCCTCATCAGTCTGACGTCGATCCGGCCGGAGACGATCCCCGTCGACGTCATCCTCGGCCTGATCACGACGCTCGCGAACAGCGACAGCACCCGGCCGGACCTGATGTCGGTCAACCTCGGCCACGTGATGCTCTGGGAGCACGTCGCGCCGGGGGACGCCGCCGCCGGCCGGCCGATCCCCCGCCCCGTCCGCGGGATCGGGCTCCACCGCCGGACGGTCCACTACCCGAACAGCTACAGCGACATCGTGGCGCTGCTCGACGCCTGCCGGGCGCACCGGATCGTGCCCGAACTGGGCATCATGGATCTCGGCTTCGTCAGTAACGCCGTCACCCTCCACGAGGACGGGCTGATCGGGGACGAGCCCTGGTGTCTGATCGAGCTGGACAGCCCGCGCTACGGCGCCGGCGTCCAGGTCGCGCCATCGAGCACCGAGGACTACGACGTCATCACCAATCGCCTGACCCGGTATCTGCCCGGCGCCCGCTGGGCGGCCCATGGCAGCGCCCGGCCGGGCTTCAGCGTGATCGAGCGGGCCCTGACGACCGGCGCCCACGTCCGGGTCGGCTTCGAGGACAGCGTCGTCGCCCCGGACGGTCGCCGGGCGACCGACAACGCCGAACTGGTCGCCTGGGCCGCCGGCCGCGTCCGCGAGTCCGGCCGGACGATCGCCACCGCCGACGAGGCCTACGCGGTGGTAGCGACCGGAATCCCGGCCTGATCGGCCGGGCCGGTCTGGTCTTCTACCGGAGCGGGCGACGACGTGAGGCGGGAGAGGCGGTCCCTGGTCGCGTCAGGCGGCGGACAGCGAAGGCGACGAGGAGCAGGAGACCCAGCGCCGCCATGACCACTGACCCGCCGGTCGGTCCAGCCGTCACGGCCGGCCCGGACCCGGCACTGGTGGTCGTCGCGCCGATCGGCGGGGCGGCCGGGTCCGGGACCACGACCGTCAGCGGGATCGTCAGGTTCAGTCCCGGTATGAGCAGGACCCCGGCATCGATCGCCGGGATCGGGCCCTCGAGGTGCAGCGTGGCCGTCCGGCGATCCCGGGTGTTGGTGACGACGAAGCTGATCCGGCTGGCGGCGTCGGTGCCACCGGTCAGGCGGACGGCGGGGGAATAGACGGTGGCGGGGCCGTACAGGCTGACGCGGACCTCCCCCGACCGGGCCGGCCGGCAGCGGCTCCGGTCGATGTCGGTGAGGTAACGGGGCCCGAGGTCCGTCGCCGAGCCGAACTCCCCGAAGTCGACGAACCGGGGGTCGATGCAGATGACGACGTCGACCGTGACCCGGGACAGTTCGGCCGTGTTGGCCGGGACGGTCGACGTCGCCCGTGGCGGCCGGGTCGATGTGATAGTCGCCCGGGTGGCCGTCGCCGTCACGCCGGGGACGGTGGGTCGAGGAG
>CADCWK010000340.1 GCA_902806375.1 uncultured Thermomicrobiales bacterium | reverse complement strand
ACCCGCTGTGATCGCCGCCATGGTTGGAGATCCCGCATGGCGGTCGGCCCCGCCGTGGCTCGATCTTCTGTGCGGGCTGTCATCGGCTTGTACCCGCCGTCGGTAGACTCCGTTCAACGGGCGGCGGCGGCTGCCACCAGGGAGGGACCGCCGTGGGATGATCATCAATCCGACCAGCGAGCTCGGGGCAAAGGTGACCAGGCGGGTCGAGGAGCAGACGCTGGCTTGGCTCACGACCGTCGCCTCCGACGGGACGCCGCAGCCGAACCCAGTCTGGTTCCTCCGCGACGGCGACGCGTTCCTAATCTTCAGCAAGCCGGGCCAGGCCAAGCTCGCCAACATCGCCCGCCACCCGCGCGTCTCGCTCAACCTCGAGGCCACCGAGGACCAAGAGCAGATCACCGTCTTCACCGGCAGCGCCGAGGTGGCAGGCGCCGCCTCGGTGGGCCAGGATCTGCTCGACCGCTACGCCGCCCGCTACGCGGACCGGTTACCCGTCATCGGGATGACGCGGGGGCAGTACGAGGCCGCCTACACCGTGGTCATCCGGTTCACCCCCGACAAGCTCCGCGGCTGGTAAGGACGCCCGGCCGATACGGGTCGAGCCCGATCAATCGATCGCCGCGATCCCCGCGTGCGCAAGCCTTGGCGGCAGCACCACGCCTGCGTGGAGGAGCGGGCGGCGAACCGGCGGTGGGCGGGCACGGATGGCGCAGCGTGAGCCGCCACGACTGACGGTGCCGGAACCGGGAGTGTGGAGTAGTGCTCGGGTGGCTCACTGCCGAGGGCGGGCTGGTGCTCAGGCCGGGCGTCGGGCACTTCGTGGTCGACCTCGACACCCTGAGGGCGGCGGCCTGGTGTTCGGCGTGCGGGGCTGGGAGGTGTTCCGGGGCACGAACGACATGGGCCCCCGGATGATTTGTCCTCCCGCACGGTCCCTACGTCACTTGCGTTGGCTCAGCCGGGTGCATCCTCCGCCGGCACGGTGACACTCGTCTCGGTCGGCACCGAGGTGGGGACGAGGGTCGGTTCCGGGTCCGCGGTCGGCTCGGGCGTCGGCGTCGTGGACGGCTCGGTAGCGGGCGTGGCGGAAACGGTGGCCGTGGCGGTCGGTTCCAGCGTCGGGCTCGGCTCAGGAGTCGGGCTGGACGACGCCTCTGGGGTCGCGGTGCCGGTGGCCGTCACCGTAGGGGTACTTAGGTTCGGCGTCCCCGAGACGGAGACGGCGGGATCATCGAGTTCGCCGCCCGCGACGCCGGCGGTCACCGTGAAGGTGGTCGAGGCGCTCCTCGCCACCCCGACCACCCGACCCACCACCCGGTGGGCGTCAACGGCGGTGGTCGCCGGGATCGTGACCAGGCTGGTGCCCCGCCCGTCGTCGGCGATGCCGATCGTCTTGATGACGTCGAAGGCCGTCCCGTCCGCGGTGTACCAGCGGACCTCGACCCACTCCCCGGCCGCGAAGCCGTACAAGTAGACCCGCAGCCGGGTCGTGGTCGGCCCCTCGGTCTCGTTGAGCAGGATCCGCGGGATGACCGAGAGGGAGGCAGTCGCTGTCTTGCCGGCGGCGTCGCGCGCCACGAGCCGGTAGGTCCCATACGGCACGAGCGGTGTCCGGAACGTCGCGACGCCGGCTCCGGCGCCGTCCATGGTCGCGGTCGCCATCACCGTGCTGTCAGGCCACGCGAGAGAGACCGCGCCGTTAGGGGTGAAGCCCGAGAGGCTCGCCACGACCACCCCGTTGAACTTGCTCTTCGTCTTGGAGAGCACGACCGCCGCCGGGGCGGGGGTCGGCGTCGCCGTGGGCACGGGGGTCGAGGTCCGGGTCGGGGTCATCGTCGTGCGCTCGGCGTACCCCAAGATCTCGTTGCCCTTGTTGCACAGGCCCTTAGCATACAGGGACATGGTCGCCCAGCTCCCTTCGAGGGACTGGATCGTCGTCTTGGTCCCGGCGTAGCCGGCGTCGATGGCGTTCTGGACGCGGGGATCGAGGTGGCGGTACTGGTGGAGGATGTGGTCGGCGGGCGGGACGCCGGCGGCGTAGAGGTAGAGGTGGTAGATGTGGCCCCGGGCGGCGTCGGTCCCGGTCGCCCAGTGGAAGGAGGTGGGTTGGTTGTCGTCGGTGATGCCGATCCCGGCGGGGTTGAGGTCGCTGACCCAGAACTTCCCGCGCCAATAGCCGGTCTCGAGGGCGGACTGACCGATCAGGATGGCTGGATCGAGGCCGACGATGGGAGCGAGCCGGTAGATCTCGTCGATGTAGGCGCGGGTGTCAGGGAGGCGAGCGGAGCCGACCGCCTCGGCGAAGCGGTAGACACCGTCCGCGTCGCCGCGCGGGGCGTGCATCAACTTGTCGGAGGGTTGCAACGCGACGAAAGCGGCTCGCGATGGAGGGCTATGGAGCATAGCCGCCGCGCCGGCGAGGATCGCGACGGCGAGCCATACCGCGATCGTTCGGGCCGGCGTGATTCGACTGAAGGCCATGGGGCACCTTTCAATAGTGTGACTATCGAAAGCGTACGCAGGCGGGGAGAGGAATGGTATGGGACCCGAGGCATCCCATGGTCCTGATCCACGACGAACCGACCCCCCGGCGCGGGCCAGACGATCAATGGGGGGCACAGCGAGCGAGAGTCGGCATCCACCTCGATCACGCAAGGCAGCGGTCGGGTGGGGAACGGGCGCTGGAGTCGAGCTGGTCCACCTGGCCTATCGCCTCGACTGACGGCCGACGCGACAAACCGCTCGGGGCAAGCGGGACAGCTCAGCCATGAGCCGGTTGACAACAGTGGCCGTGGGAGCCGTCGAAACGTCGTCCCTGGGGCGAAAAGCTCACTGCAAAGAGCGCGGATGAGCCCCGGTCATCGAGTGACCGGGGCTCGTCCGTTGGGTGCGTCTGCCGATAGGCTCGCGGGGAGCTGCTACGGGGCGGTGAAGATCTCGACCTGCGTGGCCGAGCCGGGCAGGGTCTGGACGACGAACGAGATCAGGATCGGGTCGCCCACCAGCTCAAGCAGGTCGCAGGCGTAGATGCCGGGCAGGACCCACACGTAGTCGCCCTGCTCGATCTGGTCCTGCCAGATGACCGTGCCGTCCTGGGCCTTGAGCACGTAGATCTCGCCCGCGCCCTGCGGGAACTTAATCAGCGAGCCGCGGACGAACGTCGTCCGCTCGGCCTCGATGTTGACG
>CADCWK010000339.1 GCA_902806375.1 uncultured Thermomicrobiales bacterium | reverse complement strand
CCGCTGGAACATCCAGAGCATGTACCAGGCGGAGAAGACGACGACCGCGAAGGTGAAGGTCGCCGCCCACGGGTTGTAGTCCCACGTCCCGAGCGCGACGAGGAATTCGCCGATGAACGCCGAAAGACCGGGTAGCCCGATGCTGGCGAACATGAACAGGGTGAAATAGCCGCCGTAGGCCGGCAGCCGCGAGGCGACCCCACTGTAGGCGCGGATCTCGGTCGTGCCGGCCCGCCGGGCGAGCACACCGACGAGCAGGAACAGCGCGGCCGAGTTGATCCCGTGGGCGACCATCACGAGCAGCGAGCCCTGGAAGCCCTGCGTGTTGAAGACGAACAGGCCCAGCGTCGCGAACCCCATGTGGCTGAGCGACGAGAAGGCGAGCAGCCGCTTCATGTCCGTCTGGACCAGCGCGACGAGGGCGCCGTAGAGGATGCCGACGATCGAGAGGACGATCACCGCCGGCGCCCACCACTCCGAGCCCTGTTCGAACAGCGGCAGGTTGTAGCGGATCAGGCCGTAGACGCCCATCTTCGACATCACCGCGGAGAGCATCACGACCGAGGCGGTCGGCGCGGCCTGGTAGGCGTCGGCCTGCCAGGTGTGGAACGGCCAGATCGGCACCTTGACCGCGAAGGCGATGAAGAACGCGGCGAAGGCCCAGTTCTGGAAGGTCGTCCCGTAGGTCCCGTTCTGGAGCTCGAGGATGTTCAGGGTCCGGATGCCGGTCTCGTTGAAGTACGACTGGTACGTCGCGACGATCCCGGCCAGCATCAGCAGCGAGCTGAACAGCGTGTAGAGGAAGAACTTCAGCGACGCGTAGACCCGTCGGTAACCGCCCCAGATCCCGATCAGGAGGGCGGTCGGGATCAGCATGATCTCCCAGAAGATGTAGAAGACGAACAGGTCCAGCGAGACGAAGACGCCGAGGATGCCGGTCTCCAGCAGCAGCAGCGAGACGAAGTATTCGCGGTGGCGGGTCCCGACGTCGTCCCAGGACCAGCCGACGGCCAGCAGCGTGATCAGCGTCGTCAACAGGACGAGGATCACAGCGATCCCGTCGACGCCGAGGGCATAGCTGACGCCCAGCGACGGCAGCCACTCGATCGTCTCGGTGAACTGGAAGTCGCCGTTGCGGTCGAACCCGAACAGCATGACCAGCGACAGGACGAAGGTGACCGCCGCCGCGCCGACCGCGACCAGCCGGGTCTGCTCCGGCCGGAGGCTGGGCAGCAGGAAGATCAGGAGCGCCGCGATGGTCGGCACGAAGACGATCAGGCTGAGGAGCGGAAAGCTGTCCATGTCTTGGGTATCCCCGCTCTGCTACCGGAAGAGACTGCTGAAGGCGGTCAGGTAGACGCCGACCAGGACGACCATGCCGAGGGCGATCGCGAGGGCGTAGTTGGCGACGAGGCCGGTCTGGACCTGCCGGAGCCGCTGGCTGACCGCGGCCAGCCCGCCGGCGACGCCGTTCACCATCGCGTCGATCACGTCGATGTCGACCACCCGCCAGAGGAAGATCGCCGACGAGCGCAGGGGCCGGACGATCAGCCCGTCGTAGAGCTCGTCGAAGTACCACTTGTGGTAGCTGATGTCGTACAGCCGCCGGAACCGCTGGCCGAGTTCGACGGGGCTGATCGCGCCGCGGAAGTAGATCAGCCAGGCGAGGACCAGGCCGCCGACGGCCGCCACGGTCGAGATCACCCCGAAGCTGACGATTTGGGCGGTCGACGGTTCGTGCGGCAGGTAGGCGCCATCGCTGTGGTCGCCCCCAGCCGCGTCGGCGGCGGTAGCCGCCTCACCGGCCGGGGCCGGGTCGCCCTCCTGCGCGACGACGTACGTCGCGGCTTCGGCTTCCTCAGCCTCGACGTCGTAGAAGACCGGCTCGACGAAGCGGTGGTAGAGGCCGTGCTCCGGCGGGGCGCCGATGAAGCCGATCAGGACGGTGGGGATCGCCAGCGCGACCAGCGGCAGGGTCATGACCCGGGGAGACTCGTGGGGGTGGACGACGGCGGGGTCGAACCGCTCCCGGCCATGGAAGACGACGAAGACCAGCCGGAACATGTACAGCGCGGTCAGGAAGGCCGAGACGATCGCGACGATGCTGACGATCTGGCCGATCGGCTGGTAGTCGCTGATCCAGGCGCCGAGGATGATCTCGTCCTTGGACCAGTACCCGGCCAGCGGGATGATGCCGGCGTTGGCCAGCGCCGCCGCGAGGAAGGTCCAGTACGTCACCGGCATGTACTTCTTCAGGCCGCCCATCGCGCGGATGTCCTGCTGGTCATGCATCCCGTGGATGACCGAGCCGGCCCCGAGGAACAGCAGCCCCTTGAAGAAGGCGTGGGTGACGAGGTGGAAGATCGCCGCCATCCAGGCGCCGGTCCCGAGCGCGAGGGTCATGTAGCCGAGCTGACTGAGCGTGGAGTACGCGACGACGCGCTTGATGTCGTTCTGCGTCAGGGCGATCGTCGCCGCCATGAAGGCGGTGAAGGCGCCGATGCTGGCGACGATCAGCATCGCGGTCTCGGAGGCGAGGAAGATCGACTGCGCCCGGGCGACGAGGTAGATCCCGGCGGTGACCATCGTGGCGGCGTGGATCAGGGCCGAGACCGGCGTCGGACCTTCCATCGCGTCCGGCAACCAGGTGTGGAGCGGGAACTGGGCGCTCTTGCCCATCGCCCCGAGGAACAGCAGCAGCGCGATCACGGTGATCGTCGTCGACCCGGCCTCGCCGACCCGCTCGAAGACCCCGGTCTCACCGAAGAAGTTCACCGTGCCGAACGTCCAGAAGACGAACATGATGCCCAGGCCGAAGCCGAGGTCCCCGACGCGGTTGACGATGAACGCCTTCTTGGCGGCGTTGTTGGCCGACCGCCGCCGGAAGTAGTAGCTGATCAGCAGGTACGAGCAGAGGCCGACCGCCTCCCAGAAGACGTACATGACGAGGAAGTTGTCGGCGAGGACGAGCATCAGCATCGAGAAGACGAACAGCGGCAGGTAAGCGAAGAACCGGTACAGACCCGGGTCGCCTCGCATGTAGCCGATGGAGTAGACGTGGACGAGCAGGCCGACCGTCGAGACGACCAGCAGCATCACGGCCGTGAGCTGGTCGGCGTAGAGGTTGACGCGGACGTCGAAGTCGCCCGAGGGGATCCAGCGGAAGAGCGTCTGGGCGATCGCCTCCTCGCTGCGGTAGATGTCGACCGCGACGACGACCGAGAGCAGCCACGACACGGCGACCGCCGCCGTCGACAGGATCGCCGACCGGTCCCCGAGCACCGTCCGCCCGAACAGCAGGACGACCGCCGAGGCGACGAGCGGGATCAACGGGATCAGGAACAGCAGATCGGCCATCTGGTCGCTTTCCTTGTCGGTCGGCCGTGACGCACAAACGGTCGGAGTGTAGCCGAGACAGGTCAGGATCGTTACGGATTTCACGCTTCGGCCCGCGCAGGGATCGGACACGGGACGGGCCGGCGCGTTCGGCGCGCCGGCCCGACCTCTAGTTGCGCAGCGTCCTGACCTCGTCGACGTTGATCGTGTGGGCCCGGCGGCTGAGGGCGATGATGATCGCCAGTCCGACGACCGCCTCGGCCGCGGCGACGGCGATGATGAACAGCGCGAAGGCCTGGCCGTCGATGCTGTTCAGGTTCCAGGCGAACGCGACCAGCGACAGGTTGACGGCGTTGGTCATCAGTTCGACGCACATGAAGATGACGATCAGGTTGCGACGGATCAGCACGCCCATCATCCCGATGATGAACAGGATCGCGCTCAGGAACAGGAAGTGGTCGAGTCCGACGTCGAGCATGGTCTTCCCCTCCCTACCGCTTGATCAGCGGCCGGTTGTCCGGCGCCGCGTCATGCTGCCCGACCTCGGTGTAGGCGTCCGGGTCGCGGACCATGATGATCTGGCGCTCGCCGGCGACCGGACGCAGGTCGCCCGGCGTCGCGGCGGCGATCGGCGACTCACCCCGGACCGCCGGCAGGGCCAGCGGGATGCCGTCCGTCCCGACCGGGTGGCCGAGGTTGATCGTGCCCGTCCCACGCCGCTGGTTGATCCCGACCCGGCGGTCCGGCAGGGCGAGGACGATCGCCCCGATCACGGCGACGGTCAGGACCAGCGAGACGACGATGAAGGCGAGGAGGTTGTCGTCGTAGAGCACCCGTCCCAGCGCCTGGGTGTTGCCGCCGACGGCCGCGACGTTCTCGGGTGTCGCGCCGCCGGTCGCCCCCTGGATCGAGCGGGCGGTGATCGCCGCACCGATCTCCAGCAGCAGGATGAGCCCGAGGATCAGCCCGGAGATGCGCTGGATCGGCTGGCCGGTGTGGAAGTCCGGCAACTGGTCCTCGTCGACGAGCATCAGCACGAACAGGACGAGGACCAGGATCGCGCCGGTGTAGACGATCACCTGGACGACGGCGAGGAACTCGGCCCCGAGCATGACGAAGGTCGCGGCGATGTTGAGGAAGCAGAGGATCAGGAAGATCGCCGAGTGGACCGCACTCCGGGCGATGACCACGCCGGCGGCCGACAGCACGCAGACGGTGGCGATGAGATAGAACGCGACGCTAGCCCACTCCATGCCGTGAAAGCCCTCCCGGCTCTAGTCGCCGGCCTGCGCCGACGGTCGGGGCCGGTTGGCCCGGTCATTCAGCGACGTCAGCACGAGCACCCCGGCAAGCACGACCGCCGCGACGATCCAGACCCACGCCGGGATGGTGATCTCGTCGTTGGCGATCAGCCGGACGAAGGCCGTGAACAGGATGTTGAGCAGGGCGACCGGCAGGAGCACCTTCCAGGCGATGCCCATCAACTGGTCGAAGCGGAAGCGCGGCAGGGTGGCCCGGAGCCAGAGGTAGAAGAACAGGAACATCACCGTCTTGGCGAGCAGGTAGACGACCCCGAGCCCCCAGACACTGGCCGCCCCCGGCCCGTCGGTCCCGCCGAGGAACAGGGTGCTGGCGAACAGCGAGATCACGATCATGTTGATGTACTCGCCGAGGAAGTACAGCGAGAACCGGAAGCCGGAGTACTCCGTGTGGAACCCGGCGACGAGTTCCGACTCGGCCTCGGGCAGGTCGAACGGCGCCCGGTTGGTCTCGGCGACGGCGGCGATGAGGTAGACGACGAAGGCGATCGGCTGGGACAGGATGTACCAGTTCGGCAGCGAGATGGACAGCCCGAACAGGTTGAAGATGAGGTCGTCCTGCTGGGCGACGAGGATCTCCCGCAGGCTGAGGCTGCCGGCCAGCATGAAGATGCCGACCAGCGACAGCCCCAGCACCACCTCATAGGAGATGACCTGGGCGGCGGCCCGCAACCCGCCCAGCAGGGAGAAGCGGTTGGCCGAGGCGAAGGCGCCGAGGACGATGCCGTAGACGCCGACCGACCCCAGCGCGAGGATGACCAGCGCCCCGACGTTGACATCAGCGGCGAACAGGTTGAGCTCGAAGCCGAAGATGCTGATCGCGCCGCCGAACGGGATCACGGAGACCCCGACGATGGCGGTCACGAAGATCACGATCGGGGCGAGCAGGAAGACGACCCGGTCGGCGGCGGCCGGGACGAGGTCCTCCTTGCCGAGCAGCTTGACGGCGTCGGCGAGCGGCTGCATCAGCCCGAACGGGCCGGTCCGGGTCGGGCCGAGGCGGTCCTGGAACCGCGCCAGGACCTTGCGCTCGAACCACGTCATGTAGGCCATGCCGGTCAGCGTGACGAACATCAGCACGCCGCCCACGATGAGCGCGACCCAGAGCGGGTTGTCGACCACGGTGATCCCCTAACGCTGCGAGACGACCCGGATCGCTGGGCCGGTGGAGGTGATGGCACGGTGTCCGGCGCACTGGCGAGTGAGCGCCACTCGCGGACCGGAGACTGGGTAGCGACGGGCCAAAGGTCGCGACCGCGGCGGCCGGGTGACTCCGTGCAATTCGTCACAATGATACCCACCGGTTGCCCGAAAGAAAAACCGGATCGCACGGGCGCGCGTCAGGCCGGTCCGTGCGACCGGCCAAGCTTCCGCCAGAGGCGGTTCGATGGGTCGTCGCTGTCATTGGCCGGGTCGTGCTCGTAGCGCAGGATCGCGTCGAGTGCCGGGTCGCGCTGCCCGAGATAGTCGGCCGACGACAGCCGGGCCGGGATGTCCGGCGCGATCCACTCGCGGTCGTCCACGGGGAGCGAGTTCTGCCAGAACAGGCCCGAGACGGTCGCCCTGAGACCGGAGTGTGGCAGGGCGATGTCGACGTTCTCGCCGAAGCCGTTGGGCCGGGCGGCGGTCGGTTCCCCGACGAACAGCGCCCGGGTCCTCGCTTCGAGGTCGACGGCGAGGTTCATCGCGGCGGAGAACGTTCCCCGGCCGATGATGACGAACAGGTGGCCCCAGCGGTTGACGCGGTCGGCCCGGATCAGCCCGTCGACCAGCGGCCAGTTCAGGGCCATGTTGCCGCCCCCGTTGCGCCGGATGTCGATGACGAACCGGTCGATCCCCTCGCGCGCGGCGACGTCCAGTGCCCGGTTGAACAGGAGGGCCAGCGGCTCCGGGGCGCCGTCCCGGACGGTGTTGTACGCGAGGTAGAGGGTCGCCACGTCCGAGAGGTGCTCGAACCAGTTCTCGTGCGAACGTCGGAGCCAGAGCGGGTCGGCCATTCGGAGCCGGGACCGGGCATCGACGAGATCCGGGGCCCGGTCCGGCGCGGTTGGCAGGTCGAGCGTGACGATCTCGCCACTGGTCCGCTCGATGGTCCAGGTGGTCCGGTCGATCGCCGGGACGATCCCGAGCGCGTGCAGGACGTGCGGGATCGCAAGCAGATCCGGCACGGTCTGCCAGACGCCCATCTCGTTGTCCCGGCTGACCAGTGGCCGGGCGCGGTCCCACGCCTCGAGGATCGGCACGTCGCCGATCGCGATGACGCGGCCACCGTTGGCGGAGGCATGGTCCGGGGTGATGGCCCGCACGGAGAGGCCATCGCTGAATCGGTGCAGCCGGATCGGGACGCGGCCGAACCCACCCACGTCGGTGAGCCGCAGGACGGTGTGCCCGTCGCCGACCAGCGCCATCAACCGGGCCAGCGCCACGACGACCTCATGCCCCGCCAGATCCGGTAGGCGCCATCGCAGCGACGCGATGGCACGCGCGAACCCATCAGGGCTGACGGTGTGATGAGGGTTCCGGTGCTCCCGCCTGACCGCCGCGACCAGGTAGTCCAGGTCGTCTCGCCACCGATCCGGTGACAGGTCATCCCACACCGCGCACCTCACTATGCTGGCGTCTCTGGTCCGCCTGGACCGGAGCGTCGACTCAGCCTCGCACGTCGGTCAGGGACAGGGTCTGGCAAGCACCGACGTCAATGGGATGATCGGACCCCGGGGAGAGCGGGGAGCCGGTGAGAGCTCCGGAGACATCGATACCGAGAGGGGTCGATCCGGGCCGGGGCGACGCCCGTGGGAGCGCCGCCGGCGGGATGCTTTCATCAGACGGACTATCGGCGGACGGGCTGTCGATGCTGCCCCGTACTTGAGGCGGGCGAGACACTCCGACGAGTCAGAGTCGGCGAACCACGCATCCGTGAACGGTGGACCGGGTGACACGTCCTGCTTACCGGGATCATCGGTGCCGGTCATCGAGCGGATCACTCAGCAGGTCGACCCGGACAGCAGCGGTCCTTGCGAATCGGGAGATGAGTCCGCCCGGCCCATGGCTCGCGGGACCTGCCCTTGCATCGATCGGCTAACGGCCCGAAAAGCGCCGCTGGCCGGTCGGACTCCACTCGCAGAAAGCGAGCGCAGTCCAGACCGGCCAGCCGCAGAAGCACCGTACGACCCGCTTGCGGGTCACTCGGCCGCTTCATCGGAATGGCGTTACGCGGCCGGCGACTCGGAAGCTTCCGGGTCGACGCTGGCCTCGACCGACGCATCGGCGCTGGCCTCGACCGACGCGTCAGCGCTGGCCTCGACCGACGCGTCAGCGCTGGCCTCGACCGACGCATCGGCGCTGGCCTCGACCGACGCGTCAACGGAGGGCTCCACGGAAGGAGCAACCGACGCCTGTGGGGTGGTCGCGACCGGGGTCGCACCAGTCGTCTCAGCGTCGTCGGCCGTCAGCTCCACGAGCCGCACGACGACGGTGACGGTGTCGTCGCCGTTGTCGGTCAGGAGGGCGGAACCGGCGAAGGCGACGGTATCCTCGTACTCCTCGACCGGGACGAGCCCGACATAGAGCTCACCGTCGCGCTGGAAGCCACCGACATCACCGCAGGCGATGTACGTCGGGAGATCCTCACCGCTGACGTGGAAGTTGATGGCGTGGTCGGCGGCCAGGATGTCGTCAAGGGTGACATCCTCGATCGTGGTCTCGGAGACGTAGACCGGGTTAGCGTCCTCGCTACCCGCGAACTCAACATCGCCGGTGGACTCGTAGTCCTGGTCGAGGTTGTCGATGGTGGCGTTGTTCAGCGCGAAGACGACATCGCCGAGCTCGTCACACGAACCAGAGTGGATATGTCCGGGACGAGGTGTGCCCGGGCCGTCGACGGTGACGTCGCTATCCTGGGCGCGGACGACGCCGATGCCCGCGGCCAGCAGGCCGAAGACGAGGACCAGCGAGAGCATCGCTCCCAGGTGCCGAATTCCGAATCGCTGCATTGACGCAGCCCTCCTGTTGTCCGGGGCCGGGGCCCCAACTACATGTGCTGCCCCCAAAAGGGAGACAGAGGCCCGAGCACCCCTCATTCCGGGAATTAACCGGCGGGCACTCGATCCGCGGAGTAGCCAAATGCACAAAGCGCGCCGCCGTTACACGGATTGGCCGATGATCTCTCTCGTTGACAGTGCCCATCACGGTTGCTAGGCTGCCGCAACTGTCCACGCAGATGAACCAGCGCGACCCGTCACCGACCATTGGCTACGCCGCCGAGGGACCCGGGACGCGGTGACGTCTCAACGCACGAGGCGTCAGGGGCGAGAGACTCTGGCAGGCGGACGGTTGACGGCCAGGTGCGTGTTCCCGGTCGACGGGCGTCGACCGGACGGGTGACCCACTCACGACGGAGGAATACCGATGTCCGACAACCTGCTCGCCACGCGCGATCTGCTTGCCAAACGGCTCGATCGCCGCACGCTCGTCGGCAGTTCCGCCGCCGGGCTGTTCGCGCTCTCCGTCGTCGACGGCCGGCTCGTCGCCGCCGGGCCGGGTGGCAAGATGCTGCCGGTCACACTCGTCCAGGACGGCGGGTCGACGATCCTGATCGGGACCCTCGGCGAGGCGTTCTCGCTGAACCCGTTCGCCGCCAACGAGTCGGAGAGTTTCTGGCGCTCCAAGATGCTGTTCGATGAGTTCGTCCGCCCCGACCCGGCGACTTACGCAGCCACACCGGGCCTGGCAGCTTCATGGGAGATCGACGGCCTCACGTTCACGTTCACGATCCAGCCCAACGCCACATTCTCGGACGGCACGGACGTGACGGCCGACGACGTCAAGTTCACCATTGAAGGCATCCTCAACCCGGAGACCGCCTCACAGCAGGCCAACAAGTTCACTGCGATCATGGGGGCCCCCGAGTTTTCCGGTTCCGGGACATCCACCGCCGCGACGCCGGGCGCGACGCCGTTCGTCGGCTCCGACACCGGTGTCTCCGGCATTGAGGTCGTCGACCCGAAGACCCTCCGGATCACCCTGTTCCGGCCGGACGCCTCCTTCCTCTACAACCTGCGCTACGTCTTCGTGGTCCCGAAGGCCCAGCTCGAGGGGCAGCCGCTGAATCAGACCTCGACCGCGCCGTTCTTCCAGAACCCGATCGGGGCCGGACCGTACGTCTTCCAGAGCTGGGAGGTCGGTGCCGACTTCGTCGCCACCGCCAACCCGACCTTCTGGGAGACTGGCAAGCCCAGCATCCAGTCGTTCACCCACCGGGCGATCACCGACTCGTCGACCCTCGCCAACGCCCTCCAGACCGGCGAGATCGACGGCTCACTCTACGCGGCGCCGACCCTGCAGGATCAACTCGAAGCGGTAGGTACGCTCGATATCGTCGTACCGCCGTTCAACTCCCCGAATGGGACCGTCTTCAACTGCCGGGTGGCACCGTTCGACGATGTTGAGGTCCGACGCGCGTTCGCGATGGCTGTCGACGTCGAGAGCTATGTCGCGGATTCGCTGCTCGGGCTCGGTCAGGCGGGTCTCGGCCCGATCGCCCCGGCCTCCTGGGCCTACGACACGACCCTGACCCCGATCCCGTACGACCCAGAGGGCGCCCGGGCGATCATCGAGGCGAAGGGACTGACCGGCCAGACCTTCGAGATCATTACCAACGCCGGCAACATCCTGCGCGAGGACTGGTGTATCCGCTTCCAGAGCGATCTCCAGGCGGTTGGCGTGAACATCACTTTCACGCCGATCGAATACGCCACCGTCGTCGAGCGCATGACGGTCACCTTCGACTACCAGATGGAGGCCGGCGACTTCGCCGGGGTGACCGCGGACCCGAACGACCTGTTCGACCAGTTCCACAGCACCGGGGCCGGCAATTCGACTGGCTTCAGCACTCCGGAGCTCGACGCACTGCTCGAAGAGGCCCGCGAGATCCTCGACCAGGAAGCGTCCAAGCCGATCTGGTCGCAGATCCAGCAGATCCTCCAGGACGCCGTGCCGATGCACTGGGCCTGGTACCGGCCGTTCATCTACGTCATCAGCAACGAGTACACGGGCTACACGCTCAGCAATCTCGAAGGCGGTATCTTCCGCACGCTGCCCGACATGACGATGACGGCACCCGCGGCGACCGTCTAGGGCGAATCGTAGGGGACCGGTGCAAGCGCCGGTCCCCTACGGCTACCCTCTCCTGACGCGATGAGGTCCCTCCCATGAACGGTGATACCGGCGCCTACCTGATCCGTCGGGTCCTGCTCGTCATACCGTTGCTGATCGGACTAAGCATCCTGATGTTCGGGATGCTTCACGCGGCGCCGGGCGATCCTGTGCTGGCGATGCTCGGCCCGCAGGCTGCCGCGCGGCCCGAGGTCCTCGAGCAGGCCCGGGCCAACTTCGGGCTGGACAAGCCGCTGCCGGTCCAGTACCTCAACTGGCTCTGGGACACCGCCCGGGGCGATCTCGGTCGCTCCTATAGCTTCAACAACCAGCCAGTGCTGGACCTAATCACCAACCGGATGTGGGGCACGATCCAGCTCCAGGGCATCTCGTTGTTCCTCGCCCTCTCCCTCGCCATCCCGATCGGGATCTTCTCCGCCACCCGGCAGTACACCCTGCCCGATCACCTCGTCACGGTCGGCTCATTCATCGGGCTGGCGCTGCCGAACTTCTGGCTGGCGCTGCTACTCCAGGTGTGGGTCGGCGTCCAGCTGGGCTGGCTACCGGTCCTGAGTTCGAACCAGGCGCGAGCGGAATTCCCGGAGCGACTCCAGTACTTCATCCTGCCGGTCATCGTGCTGGCCCTGCCCAGCATCGCCTACTTCGCCCGCTTCATGCGCTCGGCGATGCTGGAAGTCATCAACCAGGATTATGTCACGGTCGCCCGTGCCAAAGGGCTGGGACCACGGCCGGTTCTCTACCGCCACGCGCTCCGCAACGCCCTGATCCCGATGGTGACCGTCATCGGGCTCCAGTTGCCCCAGATCCTGAGTGGCGCCGTCATCATCGAACAGATCTTCGCCTGGCCGGGTCTCGGTGACCTTGCTTACCAGGCCATCGGCCGGCGCGACTACCCGGTCATCCTCGGGGTGACGCTGTTCGCCGGCGCGGCCGTGATGATCGTGAGCGTGCTCGTCGACCTCATCTACGTCCTGATCGACCCACGGGTCAAGCTGACCGGCAGCGCCGGGGGCTGACGTTGCGTCCCGTCGACCCGATCAGGCCCACCGTCCCGTCACCCGGAGGATCCCGTGGCGCAACCCGATACGACACTGGCACGCGACGCCATCGGCCCACGTGACCCCGGCGACATCGGTAACGCGGGGTCCCTGGCGCGGGCCGCGCCGAACCGGCGGTTCCAGGTCATGCGCCGCCTGGCTCAGAACCGGCTGGCGATGGTCGGGTTGGTCGTCATCGTCCTGCTCTACCTGGTCGCGATCTTCGCGCCGTGGATCGCCGGGTCCGATCCCAATCAGCTCACCCCCGGTCTGCGCAACACGCCGCCGTCGGCCGAGAACTGGCTCGGGACCGACCGCAACACCCGCGACCTCTGGGCCCGGGTCATCGTCGGCACCCGGATCTCGCTGGCGGTCGGGCTGGCGGCGGTGGTCATCGTCATGACGATCGGCATCACCCTCGGCGCGCTGGCCGGCTACTTCGGCGGCATCGTCGACCAGCTCGTCATGCGGACGACCGACATCCTGCTCGCCGTCCCGCAGATCCTGCTGCTGATCACCGCCGCCGCCCTGTTCCAGCCATCGCTGCAGACCACGATCATCGTCATCGGCGTGACGTCGTGGTCGGGCACGGCCCGGCTGGTCCGGGGCCAGTTCCTCTCGCTGAAGAACCAGGAGTACGTCACGGCCGCCCGCTCGATCGGCTCGCCGTCGCTGCGGATCATGTTCCGCCACCTGTTCCCCAACACACTGGCGGTCATCATCGTCCAGACCACGCTCTGGCTGTCCGCCGCGATCCTGCTGGAGGCGAGCCTGAGCTACCTCGGTCTCGGCGTGCAGCCACCCGACCCGAGCTGGGGCAACGTCCTGCAGGACGGCCAGCGCGACCTGATCTCCGGCGCCTGGTGGCTGACGCTGTTCCCCGGCCTGGCGATCTTCATCACCGTCCTCTCGTTCAACCTCGTGGGCGACGGTCTCCGCGACGCCTTCGATCCCCGCGCCCGGAAGCGATAGCCGGCTCTGGGGCAGCTCCGACCCCCGGATGCTGGCACCCACCTGTAGCTCCGGGCTGCCGCTCCAGTGGTTTGACACGCGGCATCGACAAGCCGACGGCCCACTTCGTCGCCTCCCCTCCCGGGAACCGGTGAGCCGCAGTCACCCATGGGGTAGCGGAGCGATCCCGTCCCCGTGAGCCGGGTGGGGTCGGCTCCAGGACAGCAATCCCGCCTCGACCGACCAGCGTGGTGTGTCATCGAGCCTCGCCGGACATCTGCCGATCTGGGCGCACCGATAGCCGGATGCCAGCCCAGGTGGTGCGCTCGGCATCACACATCCTCCATCGATGGAACACAGGGCATACCAACTGGCCCGGTACCGTGGAAGTCGCTCGCGCCGCCGCGGCGTTGGGAGAGGACGGATGGACCGCTCGTCTCAGCGCCAGCACCTCGGCCAGAGGAACCGCCCATGCGACCACATCTCCGTGCCCTGATCGTCACCCTCGCCGTCTTCCTCGCCGCCGGACCGGCGGTCTCGCTCGCCGCGCCACGGTCATGGCCGGCTCCCCGTCCGGCACCGCTCGGCTCGGTGACCAGTCCCGCAACGACCGACGACGTGAGGGGGAACGCCCCGGCCAGCCCGTCTGCCCGCGCCTACCACGCCACCCCGTGTCCGTTCGCCCCGGAGGTGACCCCATTCGCCGTCGAGTGTGGCGTGTTGACCGTTCCCGAGGACCGGGCTGACCCCGGCGACGGCAACGTCGTGGCGCTCCACGTCACCATCGTCCGTGCGCCCGACCGGAGGGGGTTACCATCCCGACCCTTTAGCTCGAGGGTGGCCCCGGCGTAGGGGCGACCAGTTCCGTCGTGCCCCTGCTCCAGACCCAGGCCGGCACCGCCCTCGTCGCCGGGCGCGACCTGATCGTGCTCGACCAGCGCGGCACAGGTTACTCCGTCCCCCGGCTGGACTGTGCGCTCTTCTCGCTCGACCGACTGGCAGACCCCGCCCGGTTCCTCGACGCGTCGACCTCGTGCCATGCCCGGTACGCGGCGGCCGGGATCGACCTCGCCGCCCACTCCACCGCGTCCATCGCGGCCGACGCCCGCGACCTCCGGCTGGCGCTCGGGCTCGACGCATGGGACGTCTACGCGGTCTCCTATGGCACCACTGTCGCCCTGGAGCTGCTGCGCATCGATCCAGACGCCACCCATGCTATCGTCCTCGACTCGCCCAACCCGCCACAATCCAATGACCTCCTTGTTGACCTGCGCTACAAGGAGTTGGCGCTGAGACGCGTCTTCGCCGGCTGCGCCGCTGAACCGGCCTGCGCTGGGCGCCACCCTGATCTCAAAGCCCGCTTCGGTGCGGCCATCACGGCATTGAACGAGGTCCCGCTCGACCTCGGGGGCGGCGCACTCCTCACCGGTGACCTGCTCGTCTTTCTGCTGACCAATACGGCCTATCTCACGGCTGATCTGGTCCCCGCACTGCCGGCCCTGCTCGATGGCCTGCTCGCCGGAGACGTGGAACCCCTCTCCGGACTCCTCGCCGGCGACGAGGAAGGCGTGGCCGAGACCGACGCGGTTGCCGCGAACGATGGGCTCCTACTCACCGTGTACTGCGCCGAGGATCTGTCGCGAACGAACCAGACCGATCTGGACGAACTCGCCGAGGGGGGTCCGGTCGCCGCCTCGCTCGCCCGTACGACCCGTGCCCTGCTCGACGCTTGCGCGCCATGGGACCTGCCGTCCGCCCCACTGTCCACCTTCGCGCCGGTGATGTCGGACACACCGGCACTGATCCTGGTCGGCGAGTGGGGTCAATCGACGCAGCCCGCCCTGGCGGAGGAGACCGCGGCAACCCTCGAGAACGCCGAGGTCGTCGTGTTTACCGGGCAGGCCCATGGCGTGCCAGGCACGGCCCCGACGACCTGCCCGGCGGATCTAATCTCCGCTTTCCTGGAAGATCCGACCGCGCCGGCGAGTGTGGCCTGCACCGAGAGGGACTATGCGCCGATCGAATTCGGGGAGGCCTGAGCTGGAAGCGAGCTCAGGCGCGTTCGTGTCATCGCGTTTCAGGATCCTGATGACGTGGTCCGGCCGCGACCGCCGGAGCACGTCGGGCGGAGGGTGCGACGGCGTAGCAGCGCCTGTCGGAGATGGCACGGGGCAGGAATCACCAGAGACTTGCCCGGCGGTACACATCGGCCAACGACCTGACCATCGCCGCCAGCCGCGTCGCCCTCTCCATTGACGGGTGAGCCGCAGTCACCAGTCACTCACAGGCGGAAGACCCGGGCCAGCCCCCGGGTTGGGAACGGGGATGGCTCCGGGGCCGCGATCGAGCCACGACAGACCACGACGCGACATCGAGCGTGAGCAGAACTACCCACTACCCGGTCTACCTGCTTCCGATTTTCGGGGAGCTAATCCAACTCGCTGGACGCGAAAGCCCCTGACTCGCAATGAGCCAGGGGCTTGGGTCACGGGGTCTCGTGCCGGATAAGGGTCAGCGGTTAGTCGTGGATCTCGACCCGCGTGTTCAGCGGCGACCACTGCCAGAGGAACTCCGACAGTTCGATCGGGACGTTGATGCAGCCGTGGCTCATCTCCGTGCCGAAGTTGTTGTGCCAGTATGCGCCGTGGATCGCGTGCCCCACATCCGTGAAATACATCACATCGGGGACGTTCGGCACGTCATAGGACTCGCCGCCGATCACCCCGGCCATGTCCTGCACCGGCAGCTTGGTGTTGATGTAGAACGTCCCCGTCGGCGTCGCGAACTCCGGCCGGCCCGAGCTGATGTACGTCTCCATGACGGGAACGTCACCCTGGTAGGCGATCAGGTACTGCGTGTCGAGGTTGATGTCGATCCAGCGCTCGGCATCTGGGTCGGCGCCGGCCATCTCGACGATCTCCGCCATGGTCGGCGGGGCGGGCTGGATGAACAGGGCCTCGTCATAGGCCGGCAGGTCGCCCTGCCCGGTCGGGTCGAAGGACAGTCGCTGCTGCTTGGCGAGGAGCTCGCCGATCGGCTCCATCGTGATGTCGCTACCCGGCTCCCAGCGCAGCTGGCCGCGCTCGAATACCTGGTAGTGGACGTCGTCGACGACGTACTCCTCCGAGACCGGGTTGCCGAGGAACCACTGGAGGTCCGTGTTCTGCCAGAAAGCAAGGAAGCCGTCGTAGATGCTGTGGCCGGTCTCCGGAACGTACAGGTAGGAGTCGGAGTCAGGCCGGATCTGGCTCTCGGTCAGCGGCTCCCACGCCATGGCGGCACGCGTCAGCTGGGCGGCCTTGCCGGCCGACCCACCGATCGAGATGCGCGGCACGACGACCGGCCGCAGGTCCTCGCCGATGCGGCCCAGCGTGATCAGGTTGCCCTCGGCATCGCCGTTGGGCCAGTACTCGAAGCGGGCGTACTCGTAATACTGGACGATCGAGCCGTCGTCGCGGGTGATCTCGGCGGTGATCGGGTTGCCGAAGACGCTGGCCGAGCCGTTCTCGCGCCACATGTCGAGGAACCAGCCGTCGATGCTGTGGCCGGTCTCGGGGATGTAGACGGTCGACGGTGGCGACCAGGTGCTAGAGAAGCCAGGGAAGGTCGCGTTCTCGTCCTGGGCCGCGGCCTGGCGCGGCTGGGAGAACGAGCCGCCTACCGAGAGCACAGTCGTCAGGATGATAACGGCAGCCAGCAGCAAGCGACCGGCGACGCTACCCCGACGGGCAGCGCCCGGGCGATCGGATGTCCGCGACATGACCGGGACGGACTGGCCCATAAGATCGTTCACTGATGTCTCCCCTGTGCCAGCGACCCCCCGGTCGCCGTTCCGAATCCCTGCGCGCGTTCACCCAACGCTCCGGCCAGACTGAGTCCGGGTTCGGAGGGAGGTCGGAATCTGCTTGCCTGCTGTAACGCGAGAGCCTGCGAGGTGGTTTCTCCCGGTCATCCTACCATCCGCGGATCGATGCGGGCACCGATTCGCGCATCTCCGCCGGATCACGCCGGGGACCTATTGGTCGCGTACGAACGATCCATTATGCCTAGGGCCGGCTTTTCGTTCAATGTAGACAAACCATGCGCGACGGCTCCGCGAGCCTGCCTGGTCCGCTGGTCTACAAGGCGAACTGGAGGCTGATATCGAGCGCCGGGGCGGAGTGGGTCAGGCGACCGACCGAGATCAGATCGACGCCCGTCTCCGCGACGAGGCGGACCGTGGCGAGGTTGACGCCGCCGGACGCTTCCGTCAGCGAGCGGCCACCGACGATCATGACGGCCTCCCGCATCTCGTCGATCCCCATGTTGTCGAGCAGGATCGCATCGGCGCCCGCCTCCACGGCCTCGCGCACCTCGGCCAGCGTCGTGACCTCGACCTCGACCCGGAGGGTATGTGGGACGGCGGCCCGGGCAGCGGCGATCGCGCGCGTGACGCGGTCCTCACCGCCGATTGCGGCGAGGTGGTTGTCCTTGATCAGGACGCCATCGCTGAGCCCGACGCGGTGGTTCCGACCCCCACCATGCCGGACGGCCGCCTTCTCCAGCACGCGCAGCCCGGGCAGCGTCTTGCGGGTGTCGATGATGCACGCACCGGTCCCCTCGACGGCGTCGACGTAGCGAGCGGTCAGCGAGGCGATCCCGCAGAGGTGCTGGATCAGGTTGAGGGCCGTCCGCTCGGCCACCAGCATCGCGTGGGACGGTCCCTCGATCTCGGCGATGACCGTCCCTTCGGGGACATGGCTGCCGTCCGGCATGCAGGTCTCCCAGCGGATGGTCGGGTCGACGCGGTGAAAGACCGAGCGAGCGACCTCGACCCCGGAGAGCACGCCCTCGGCCTTGGCGACCAGCCGGGCCGACGACCGCGCATCGGCCGGAACGGTCGCCATCGTCGTCACGTCGCCGGTCCCGATGTCCTCGGCCAGACCGAGGTCGATGATCGCGTCCCAGCCGTTCCAGCCCGTTCCCTGCGTCATGGTCGATCCCTCTGGTCCTGGTTCACCTGGCCGGCGTTCCGGCCCCGCCCGTCATGGTGCCGGCCGCTAGAGTCCCGCGACGATCTGGGCGAGTCGCTCGGCGTCCTTGTACGGCCCGACCAGGGCGACGTTCATGACGTCCCGGCGGAACAGCTGCTGGCTGAGCTCCTGGACCTCGGCGACCGTCACCGCCTCGATCCGCTCGGTCACCTCTTCCGGCGTCCGGATCTCGCCGTAGGTCAACTCCTGCGAGCCGATCCAGGAGGCGACCGACCGGCTGTCCTCCAGCCCCATCAGCAGGCGCCCCTTGCGGAGCTCCTTGGTCCGGGCCAGCTCGTCGTCCGGGACGGGCTCGTCGCGCATCCGGCGCATCTCCCCGATCAGCGCCGTGGCTGCCTCGTCGATCCGCTCCGGGTCGGTCCCGGCGTAGAACACACCCTGGCCGACGTCCTCATAGGGCCGGAAATAGGCGTAGACCGAGTAGACCAGGCCACGCTTCTCGCGGATCTCCTGGAACAGCCGGGAACTCATCCCGGACGAGAGGACGGCCTCGATCGTGGACTGCACGTAGCGGGCGTCGGTGGTGTAGGGCAGCGCCGGCATCGCCAGCACGAGCTGCGCCTGCTCCGTCTCGCGGTCGACGATCCGGACACGGGCCTCCCGCTGGTCGTTGCGGGTCGGCTCGAAGGTGTCCGGCTCGGCGGTCGCGGCGAGGTCGCCGAAGTGCCGCTCGGCCAGCGCGACGACGTCCGCGTGACGGACATCCCCGGCGGCCGAGATGACCAGGCGATCGGGCCGGTAGTTGCGCTTCCAGTAGTCGACCATGCCGTCGCGGGTGATGGCCCGGACGGTGGCTTCCGTCCCGGCGATTGGCCGGCCGACGCCCTGGTCGCCCCAGACGAGGTCGTCGATGACGTCGTGGACCAGGTCCTCCGGCGAGTCGTTGACCGAGCGGATCTCCTCGACGATGACCGACCGCTCCTTGTCCAGCTCGGTCTCGTCGATGACGGAGTTGCGGACGATGTCGGCCAGCACGTCGAAGGCGTCGGCGAAGTGGGTGCTGGGCACCTTGAACCAGTAGTTGGTCGACTCGCGACCGGTGGCGGCGTTGAGGATGCCCCCGACGCCCTCGATCTCCTGCGAGATCGTGATCGGGTCCGGGCGGCGCTCGGTGCCCTTGAAGACCATGTGCTCGAGGAAGTGGGAGACGCCGCTCTCGGCGGCCCGCTCGTAGCGGCTCCCGACGCCGAAGTAGAGGATCAGCGAGGCCGACCGGACCCCGGTCATCTCGCCGGTGACGACCCGGACGCCATTGGACAGAACGGTCTTCTCGTACAGCTTGTCGGCTGTCGGCACGGAGGGTACTCCTGACATCGATCGACGTGAAAAAGGGGGCGGGACCCCACAGCCAATGGCTGAGCCGACCGCCACACGCGCTTCAGGAACAATACGGTGGATCGGGACCGTCGCACAGGTCCGGCGCCCCGGCAGTACGGGCAGGCCGTCAGGTCTGAAGGTCGCGGTCCAGCCAGGTCCGGACCCGTCCGTGGAGGAGGAGGAGCGCGGCGTGGACGGAGGTCTCGGTGATCGACTCCCGGTCGCCCTCGAACCGGTGCTCTTCCGCCGTCATACCGTCGGGTCCCGCGACGGCGACGTAGACCAGACCGATGGGCTTGCGGTCGGTCTCGCCGCCGGGTCCGGCCAGGCCGGTCGTGGACACGGCGAAGGTCGCATCGAAGGCGTCCAGGGCGCCTTCGGCCATCGACCGGGCACAGGGTTCGCTGACCGCGCCCGGGTTGTCCAGGATCGCCTCGGGGACACCGAGCAGCGAGGCCTTGGCCGGGTTGCTGTAGGCCACGATCCCGCCCAGGAAGTACGAGGAGGTCCCCGGGACCGCGGTCAGCGCGGCCGCGACGCCGCCACCGGTGATGGATTCCGCCGTGGCGATCCGGACGTTGTCATGGTCGATCAGCCAGCTGTTCAGCGTCTCCGACAGCCGCTCGATATCCTGCCGGCACGTCCCGTCGAGCTCCACCGTCTCACTCCCCTGACGATACTGCGATCCGTTCATCGTTCGGCGGACAAGGATACTGTGCACACACCCCTCCCCACCCGCCGGTGGGTCGGACTCGCACGCGCCGCGCCGATGGACCGCAGGCGGGTGATACCCGTGGCCGGGGGTCGACCCGGCCCCGCCAGCCCGAAGCGATCCGGCCCGACCGGTCACGTCTCCGCCAGGCCGGCCAGCTGCCGCCAGAACCCATAGCCCTCCGTGCCCAGCAGCGCGACTGTCAGGACGGCACTGAGGACGCACCACTGGCAGATCGAGTCGAGCACGTTCAACTCGATGTGCGTCAGGTAGGCGTAGTAGGCGACCGCGCCGACCAGCATCCCGACGATCAGGATCGAGGCGCCGTCGGCGAGCGACGGTCTCCACCAGCGCACGGTC
>CADCWK010000338.1 GCA_902806375.1 uncultured Thermomicrobiales bacterium | reverse complement strand
CCCCGGCGACGCTGGGACCGAGGTCTTCGCGCTGCCGGTCGCCGGCGGCGACCGGGCCGGCCCGCTCGACCGCGCGTCCGATTTCGCGCTCGACCCCGCGAACGACCGGATCGTCTTCCTCGTCGACCGTACGCTCTGGGCAGTCCCCCTGCCCGCGGCCTGACCCGCCGCCACGGAGAAGAACGGGCCTCTACCCGGCAATCAGACGGCGCGCGGGTTACGACCCCGCCGCGCCGCTCCCAGCCGCCGCCCAACGCTCGAGATACGGCCGGTCCGACAGGCTCGCGAGGTCGCCGGCGATCAGGTCGTCGATCCGTACCGAAGTCAGGGCACAGACCCGGGCCAGCGCCGCGACCGTGACGCGGACCTGGACCGCCACGTCGGCTGGGGCCACCATCGGCCACGCGGCGGCCAGCGACAGCAGGGTCAGCCGCTCCCCCGGGAGGCCCGCGGCGGAACTCGTGCCCGGCGCCTGGATCACCTCGGTCACGTTGAGGTCCTCGGGCTGCACCGCGCCGCCGACGGCGACGAGCAGCATCCAGTACAGGACCTGACCGGCTTCCAGGGCCACGTCCTCGGCCTCTCCCTGATGACGGTGGCTCCCGTCGAGTACCCCGGCCAGTTCGAGCAACTCGTCGGCCACGCGGGGACGGAAGTCCTCCCCGGACCGTAGCCTCCTTGAGGTCGACGACTGGTCGCCGAGGTCATGGTCCCGCAGCCAGGCATACGCATCCAGCCAGCGGGCCACGATGTGACCGAGCGGCGGTCGCGGCGCGGCGACCGATGACGCGCCGTAGACGTCCGAGGGATCGAAGACACGCGGTTCGACGATCTCCAGGTCGCCGGCACCGTCGACGCGGCGGTAGTAGCAGGTCGGGTAACCGTCATGACAGATCGCACTGACCTGTTCGACCAGCAGCAGCAGGCTGTTCTGCTCGCAGTTCACCCGGAGTTCCACGAGTCGCGAGACGTTGCCCGACGACTCGCCCTTCTGCCAGAGCTGCGCGCGGCTCCGGCTCCAGAAGTGGACCAGACCGGTCCGCCGTGTCGCGTCGAGCGCGTCGGCGTTCATGAAACCGACCATCAGGACGCGCCGCGAGACCACATCCTGGAGCACGGCCGGGACCAGCCCGTCCGCCCCGAAGGTGACGAAGGCGGGCGCTGACGGCACGGGAAGAGCCGTCATGGTCGCACCGGCAGACCGTTGGCCGCGAGGTGGCGCTTGGCGTCGCCGATCCGGAACTGTCCGAAGTGGAAGATGCTGGCCGCGAGGACGGCGTCCGCCCGGCCCGGCTGGAGGCCCTCGACGAGGTGATCGAGCGTGCCCGCGCCTCCGGACGCGATCACCGGGACGTTGACGGCGCCACTGACCGCGGCGAGCAGGGGCAGATCGTAGCCATCACCGGTCCCGTCGCGGTCCATGCTCGTCAGCAGGATCTCCCCGGCACCACGCCGCGTCGCCTCGATCGCCCAGTCGACGACGTCCCGGCCGGCCGGCTTGCGCCCACCGTGCGTAAACACATCCCAGCCGGAGCCGTCGACCCGCCGCCGGGCGTCGATGGCGACGACGATGCACTGCCGCCCGAAGACGTCGGCGCCGCGGGCGATCAGGTCCGGGTCGGCCAGCGCCGCGGTGTTGACGGAGACCTTGTCGGCGCCGGCCCCGAGCATCTGCCGCATATCGGCCACGCTGCGGACGCCACCACCGACGGTCAGCGGGATGAAGACCTGGTCAGCGGTCCGGGCGACGACGTCGATCATCGTCGACCGGCTGTCGCTGGACGCGGTGATGTCGAGGAAGACGAGTTCGTCGGCGCCCTCGGCGTTGTAGCGGGCGGCCAGCTCGACGGGGTCTCCGGCGTCGCGGAGGTTGACGAAGCTGACCCCCTTGACGACCCGCCCATCCGTGACGTCGAGGCAGGGGATGACGCGCCGGGTCAGGGTCGCCGCCGGAATGGCCGGTGCCTGCTGCGCGTCGGCGTGGGTCACGCTCATCGGGCTGCTCCTTCAGTCGCCAGGCCACGGGCGATCGCCAGGGCCTCCGCCAGATCGATCCGGCCGTCATAGAGGGCTCGGCCGATGATGAGGCCCGACGCACCGGTGGCCGCGACCGCAGCGACGTCGCTGCTGCCCGCAACGCCTCCGGAGGCGATCAACCCCTGCGACGCGTCAATGACCGTATCACCGGCTCCCGTCGCCACGGCGGCCGCCATGGTCGTCAGGGCATCCAGATTCGGGCCTGCCAGCGTGCCATCGCGGGCGATGTCGGTGAAGATGAACGTCCGGATGCCGGCCTGGCCCAGCCGGACGGCGAGGTCCGAGGCGGCGACCTGTGTCTGGTCGACCCAGCCGTTGGCGGCGAGAAAGCCGTTACGGGCGTCGAGCCCGACCGCGATCCGCTCGCCCCAGCGCCCGGCAGCGTCGATGACCAGTTGCGGGTCGTCGATGGCGACCGAGCCGAGCACGGCCCGGTCGACCCCGATCGCGAAGACCTGGTCGAGATGGTCGAGCGTCCGGATGCCGCCACCGACCTGTAGCCGGACCGACGCCGGGACCGCGGTCCGGATGCGGGCGATGATGTCGATGCTGACCGGGCGGCGCTGGAGCGAGCCGTCGAGATCGACGACGTGGATCCACTCCGCGCCGGCTGCGGCCCAGCGGCCTGCCACGCGGACCGGATCGTCGTCGTACACGGTCTCCCGGGAGAAGTCGCCCTCGACCAGCCGGACGCAACGGCCGTCACGGATGTCGATGCTCGGGTAGAGGATCATGCCGGTTCCCCTCCCGACACGCTACCGGCCGGACGAGTCTGCGCCACGAAACGGTCGATCAACGCGAGACCATCCTGCCCGCTCTTCTCCGGGTGGAACTGGGTTCCCCAGATGTTGTCCCGGACGACGACACTCGGGAAGGTCGTCCCGTAGCTGGCCTCAGCGGCGACGACGTCCGGGTCCTCGGGCTCGACGATGTAGGAGTGGACGAAGTAGTAGAACCGCTCGTCCCCGGCGGCGCCGAGCGGCCCCGGCCGGACGACGCGGGACTGGTTCCAGCCCATGTGGGGGACCTTGACGTTGTCCTCGAGCGATCGCACGCGGCCTCCGATGAGTCCGAGCCCCTGGGAGTCGCCCTCCTCCTGGTGGTCGAACAGGAGCTGCATCCCGAGACAGATGCCCATCAGCGGGCGACCACTCTCCGCGGCGTCGCGGATCGGGCCGA
>CADCWK010000337.1 GCA_902806375.1 uncultured Thermomicrobiales bacterium | reverse complement strand
CCGTCCGGCGGGCGGTGATGCGTCGACTCAACCGGGTTCCCGGACCAGATCCCGTGGTCGCTGACTGTCCATCACTGATCCCCGTGCTCGTCGTCGTCATGGTTGTTGAAAGAGATTGGTTATACATCGTGTTGGTCGGCGCAACGATGGTCGGCCCGGCGACGTTGGTCACGGCAACGGTGGTTGGGCGCTTTCGACGCGAACCACTGTTGCTCCCGGCACCATCCACCCCTGAACCTCTGTTGGCCGCTGCAACATCGACCCTCGGGGACGCCATCGGACCTTCGTTGCTCCCGGCAACAGCGGTTGTCCCGGTCGCATCGCCAACGACACGACCCGCCACGTCGGTGTCATTTGGGGTGTCGTTTGCTGCCAGCGAGTCACTGCCGGCAGGCACACTGAAGAGGGCCGTGCCGGCGGCGGCGTTCTGCCGCGAGGCATGGCCGGCGCGAGTCCGGTCGCTGGCCCGGCGCTCGTCGATCTCGACCTTCGCGGCCAGTCGCTGCCAGGTCGGGTCCTGCCGCAGCGTGGGCATGATCTGGTTCCAGACGCTGTCCGAGTCGATCGGGCTGAACCGGGTCGAGAAGATCCGGCGCAGATACCGGAAGACGTTCCTGTCCCGGTCGGCGAGGTAGACCACGCCGAGCACCGCCGGGGCGTTGAGGACGTAGCCGTCGTCGTGGTCCTTGACCCGGTAGAAGTTGTGCGGCACCCGCCACTGGCGCCCCTGGGCGTCCGGCTTGACGACCATCTCCTTGCGGATCTCGATCAGGTCGAGGGCGACCAGGATCTTGTTGATGGTGATCAGCTCGGACCTCTCCTCACCGTAGAAGTCGGCCTCGCTCTGCTGGGAAGGGAATGCGTAGCCCCGGTTGGGGGAGTCCTCGCGGCGGTCGGTCCAGACGGTGTAGGAGTTGAGCAGGCCGACCCCCTTCAGCCCGATCAACGGGGCGAACTGGGTGACGATGCTGTTCCAGTGCCAGAACCAGCCGCGCTTCCTGGTGTCGCTGCCGCTCTGGGTCGTCGCGGTCGCATCGACCCCGGCGACCCCACCCGCCACCGTCTTCGGGCCGGGAGTCAAGCCGGACTTCGCTGCCCGCTTGCCAGTCGCTGCCTTCGGGCCGGTGGCCGGGCGCGCCGGTGCCTCCCCGGTCGGGGACCGGTCTGGCGTCGCGGCAGCCACTGGCTCCGGCACCGTCGATGCGCGGCGACTGGGCTGGCGGATGGCGCGCCGCGGCCCGGTACTCATCGGGCACCGCCGGTGGCCGTCGCCGGGTCCGTGCCGGGCGTCCGGACAGGGGGACCGCTGTGTTGACACACCGTCCACGGCGTGCCTAGAATGACCGTGTCGCCAGGGTACAAGACACCCTCCCTCGATCGGGGTCAACGGTGACGATCTACGTGGGCCGGTCCTGATGAGCGCTGGTGTGGCAGCCGTTAGCTCATCGAAGCCGGAGACGTCTCAACACAGCACATCTGCTTCGCGTGGCGAGGCAAGCGGTCCGGTCGGCGTTGGCGCGCCGGCCTTTCGCTTTTTCCGGAAGCCGTCCCGGGTCGCGCACTGGCTGGCCTGGTCGCCGGTCCCAGTTGGCGCCGGTCCCGTCCCCAATTGACCACCATGCCGACCGGGCTGCCCCCGGACCCTCGACCCCTCGCGTCATCCCGATCGCGCGTGCTCCCTGCTGCGTCGTCTGGTCCAGCCGGTCATCGGTCACCGTCGGTCGTCGTCCCGGTGGCACGTTGGCGCGTGCCACCCGGCTGACTGTCCGACGGCGGTCCGGCGCCGGTGCGAGGGTCCCGTCGCCTGCCGCGACGCGTCCCTCGCACCCGAGCCCGATCCCCGTCTCGCTCATCGCCTCTCCTCCGTCCGGCGGCCGTTGCTGGCCGCGAGCCGCTCCAACTGATCCACGAAGCTGGTCTGAACGACGGTCGCCGCCGTCCGCCGCGTGGTCTCGTCCGGGCTTGCCCCGTTCTCCCTTCCTGGCCGCGTCCCGATCAGCCGGCGGGCCAGGTCCCCGTCGATGACGCCGGTGCCCGCCGCGACCGCCTCGTCCAGCCCGGCCGCCGCGAGGGCGATGATCGCCGCCGGGACGCCGCCGGTGGCGACGTGGATCGCGTCGATCGCCTCCCCCGTGAACAGGTCCTGGCCAGTGGTCAGCCCGGCGACGGCGAGCCGGTGGCCGATCAGGCCAGCCGTGTCCCGCCGGTTGAGCGGGTTGAGGGTGTGGCTCATCGCGGCCCGCTGGGCGAGGTTGCGCTTGCGGGCGACCTTGTCCAGCAGCTCCGGCTCACCGAACAGCAGCACCGTCAGCGGGGCAGGGGTCGTGGCGGTGAGCAGCGTCCGGAGCACGTCGAGCTGGTTGCCGGCCAGCCGGTGGGCATCGTCGATGACCAGCAGGACGGCCTCGCCCGCGGCCCGGCGGACTTCGAGCTCCCGCAGCAGGGCGGTCGACAGGTCCAGCCCGGTCCGGCCGGTGCCGGCCAGCCCGAGGTGAGCCATGATCCGGCGGAGGAACAGGACGTCCGTCCGGCAGTCGGTCGGGTCGTCGATCACCGCGATCGTCAGGCCGGGGTAGTGGGCGATCTCGTCCAGCAGGGCCGCCCGGACCGTCGACTTGCCGTAGCCGGTCTCGCCGGTCACGAGCCCGAGGCCCAGCCCGAGGGCGACGGTCAACCGGAGCCGCTCCAGGCAGTCCTCATGGCCGAGGGCCGGGTAGAACAGCTCCGGGTCGGGCGCCGCCTCCGGTGAGAACGGTTCGCGGCTCAGCCCGAAGGCGGTGAGGGTGGTCATCGCGACGTGCCGCCCGGTCCGGCCAGCCCGGCGCAGCCCGCGGTGGCGACCCAGCTGGTGGGTCGTCCTCCGTCACGCTGCGTCTGACCTGTCGTCCCGCTCGTCATCCCGTCGCCCCGTCTCCCGTTGCCGTTCGTCTGGTCGTCCCGCGGTCCTCCGGCTCCTCCGGTCAGCGACCGATCCGGGCCCGGATCTCCCGGATGCCGTACCCGGCCTGCCGGAGCTCGACCACCGCCCGCAGGACGGTCAGTTCCGCGTCGTCGAAGAGCAGGTAACCGCTCTCGGTCCGGGCGGTCGGCTGGATCAGCCCCTCGCGGAGGTAGAAATCCATGTGCGTCCTGGCGAGGCCAGTCGCGGCGCGGAGGTCGCTCGTCATATAGAGTCGCGCCAGCGGCGGCCGGGTGGCCGGCTGGTCGGCGCCGTCGGCGG
>CADCWK010000336.1 GCA_902806375.1 uncultured Thermomicrobiales bacterium | reverse complement strand
CTGCGGTGCCGGGTATCACCTCGCGACGATGAGCTTCATCCGTGGCGCCACCGGCGGCGCCTGCGTCAGCTGCGGCACCGCCGGGATGTTCCAGGTCCTAGAGCTGGCGGCCGGCGCCCGGCTCCTGCCGGCCCCGGCCGTCACCCTGCCACCTGCGACCGAGCGCAAGCCCATCCGGCCGCCGGTCACCCCCGGGCCATCCCGGGACGCCGCGGGGCGGCCGATCGTCCAGCTCCATCAGGTCCGCGACCACATCGGTGAGGAAGTCGCCTTCGAGGGCCGCGTGCTGCGGGTCCATCTCACGGGCGGCGGCGCCTACTTCCTCTACTTCGAGCGGGCGGCGCGGGTGCTGGACGGCTTCCGGGCCGTCATCCGGCCGCGCGACATCTTCCACTGGGAGATCGAGGGCATCCTGCCGCCCGATGCCTACCCCGACCAGTGGGTCCGGATCGTCGGTCGCGTCGTGGACGACCCCCGCTGGCAACTGGAGATCGTGATCCAGCGACCGGAGTCGATCCAGGTCATTGCCGGTCCGACCGAGACCGCCGGCTGGCGCCCCGACGGTGGCACCGCCCCGGAGATCCCCGACGCGCTGCTGAGCGACGCCCCGCCGGTCAAGACCGAGCCCCGGCCCCGCGTCCGCTGGCTGGACTGACCGCCCGGACCCACCCCCTGTTCGCCGAGGGACACCCGCCATGCGACCGAAACCGACGCACCTCGACGCCGCCTACGGCGATCAATTCGCGGACCAGTCGGTCGTGGACGCCTACGGGTTCCGCCCGCCCTACCCCGACGGCGTCATCGACCGACTCGCCAGTCTGGCCGGGCCGGACGGCGCGGTGCTCGACCTCGGCTGCGGCACCGGGGAGATCACCCGTCGCCTGGCCGGACGCGTCGGGCGGATCGACGCCGTCGACCCCTCGGCACCGATGCTGGCCAAGGCACGGACCCTCCCCGGCGGCGACCATCCGGATCTGACCTGGATCCACGGCTACGCCGAGGACGCACCGATCCGTCCGCCCTACGGCCTCGTCTACGCCGCCGCGGCCCTGCACTGGATGGACTGGGCGGTCGTGCTACCCCGCGTGCGCGACGCTCTGACCCCTGACGGCGTCCTGGCCATCGTCGGCGACGCCTCCCTGCCGGTCCCCTGGGCGGCCAGGGCCCAGCCGGTGATCGACCGGTACTCGACCAACCGCGACTACCGTCCCTACAATCTCCAGTCGGAGCTGGAGCAGCGCGGGCTGTTCCGGGAGACCGGCCGCTACCGGACCGAACCGGTCCCGTTCGACCAATCCATCGACGAGTACGTCTCCTCCTACCACGCCCGCAACGGCTTCTCCCGCGACCGGATGGCGCCGGAGATGGCCGACGCGTTCGACCGCGAGATGACGACCATCGTGTCGTCCTGCCTCGTCGGCGGGACCGTTCGGCTCATGACGTTCGGCCAGGTCGTCTGGGGGCTTCCCGCGCCGAAGAGTCAGCATCTCGCTTCGGGATAGCGTGCGACCTCGCCCGGATGCCCGACGGTTTCTGGCTCTCCGGGACGGCATGGGGCGATCGCCGGATACCCACCCATCCGGACAGGCCGCATCGCCATTGGCATCGCGACCAACGATACTGGTATCAGTCGGTCCGATCACCGGGCACTCCTCCCGACGGGTCGAATACCTCGCGCGGCGCTGGCCCTGCACGACCGGTGAGATACCCCACGCAGTTCGCAGCATCGTCCCTGGGCCCGACCCGCCTCGCTCCCCTTACGATCGTCTATCGCCCGCAAGCGACGGCGGCGGCGAGTCCTTCTCGCCCTCCAGTCCAAGCCCCCTCCCTGTCGGCTTCGTCCCCGGCCACGACCAGGAGCGCAGATGAGCGACGACCCGAGCGACCCCAGCGACCCACAGGACGGCTCGACCGGCGCCGAGCCGGAACTCTCCAACAATGACGGTGGCATCGGCCGGCCACCCCGGACGCCGCGGCCGCCCCGGCCCGACGACCGCCGCGGGGTACCCCGTGGACCAGGCGCCCGGATCGTCCTGCCCGGCGGGTCCGGTCGCGGCACGGCGCTGCCCGGCGTCCGCTTCCTCAACAGCCAGTCCGACGCCGATCGGACCGAGCGGGAGGACGACGCCCCGGACGAACCGACCAGCTCGACTCCACTGCTCGACGCCAACGGCCGCGACCTCTCGGCCCTGGCCCGCGCGGGGCAACTGCCCGAGATCATCGGCCGCGACGCCCAGATCCTTCAGCTCGCCCAGGCCCTGCTCCGTCATGACCGGCCCGCGCCGCTCCTGATCGGCGAGCCAGGCGTCGGCCGGACGGCCATCGTCGAGGGGCTGGCCGCCCGCGCCGCCGCTCCGGACGCCGATCCCCGCCTGGCGAAGCTCCGGATCGTCCAGCTCGCGCTCGACCAGCTCGGCGGTGACGCGATGATCCGGCCCCGGATGGCCAACCGGTTCGGCGCCGTGCTGGAGGAGGTCGTCGCCCACCCGGACACCGTCCTGTTCATCGACGGGCTCCACCAGTTGCTCGGCGGCACCCCGATCGAGATCGTCCCGGCCGATGTCCTGCGCGGCTTCCTCAGCCAGCACGCCGGCCAGATGATCGGCACGACCACGCCGAAGATCGCCGAGGCGATGCTGAGCCCGCAGCGTGAGCTCTCGACGCTGCTGATGCCGATCACCGTCGGCGAGCTGTCCGAGGCCGATGCCCGGACCCTGCTCACCCGGCAGGCGGCAACGTACGCCGCCCACCACGACGTCGAGATCGGCGAGGACGCGATTGCCGCCGCGCTGGCCCTTAGCATCCGGTACGTCAGCCAGGGCTGGCTGCCGCGCAAGGCGAGTGAACTCCTCGACATCGCCGCCAGCCAGCGCAGCCTGCCCCTCGTCACGGGACGCCCGGACGGCGAACGGCCGGTCGTCACGCCGGAGGCCGTCGGCGCGGCCCTGCACCTCCGCTGGGGAATCACCGCCCCGGCCTGGGACGCCGCCCGCGAGCACGACGAGCCCACCCCGCTGGCCGCGCCACCGGACCTGGCCGACCGCCTGGCCGAGCGGATCCTCGGGCAGCCCGAGGCCATCGCCGCCATGACCGACGCAGTCCGCGTCGCCGCCCTCGGCCTGCGGACGACCGACCGGCCGCGGGCCGTGATGCTGTTCGGTGGACCGACCGGCGTAGGCAAGACAGCCCTCGCCCGCAACCTGGCCTCGACGCTGTTCGGCTCCG
>CADCWK010000335.1 GCA_902806375.1 uncultured Thermomicrobiales bacterium | reverse complement strand
ACCCGCGCCTCTGGCGGTGCGGCGGTCGCCAGCTGGTCGGCGCTGCGAGCCTGGACGTAGAGCTCCTCGGCGGCGAGATTGAGCCGGTCGAGGTCGGGACGGTTGGCGATGTCACGGTCGGCCGCGATGAGGTTGAGCGTCGTGTTGGTCCCCGGCACCGGCAGGAGACCCGCTGGAGCGTCCGGATTGCCGCTCGCCTCGTACTGGCCGAGCGTGACCGGCCCCTCGAACAGCTCGTTCCCGGCCAGGTCCGTGACTCGCAGACTGACGTTGTAGCCGAAGCCGGACTGATACAGCGTCACCCCGCCCTCGCTGAGTGGCTGGTTCGGCTCGACCATCCCGCTCTGGACATCGTCACCGTCCCGGATCAGGGTGACGTCGCTCTGGTAGAGAGCTGCCGTGCCGTCGGGGTAGTAGTCCTCGTTGAAGCTGTTCAGCCGGACACTGAGGTCCGTGCCGCGCCCGATCGCGATCGTCTCGCCCTCGGGTACGACGAACTGGAGGTCGCGGAAGCCGAACTGGGTCACGACGATCCCGCCGACGACCATCATGACGAGCGCGATGTGGAACGGGAACGTCCCGAGCTTGCCCCAGCGGTTGCGGTCGGCGTAGAGGTGCAACTCGTCACCGACCCTGGTCGTCAGGACCCGGTAGCGCCGGCGACGCAGGGCGGCGGTCAGCTCATCAGCCAGCTCTGGGACGGCTCCCGCACCCGAGACGGTGGCGTGCGGAGCGGTGCCGCGGAGGAATCCCCTCGTTGTCGTGACGGTCGGCTGGACGATGGTCCGCCAGATCCCGGGGATGCGGTTGAGCATGCCGCCGATGATGATCGCGACGGCGATCACGGCCAGCGTCGCGGAGAACAGCCACGACCCGAAGGTGTCCCAGCCGTACCACGCGTCGACGAGGCCGCGCAGGGCCGGCACCCGGTCGGCCAGCGACTCGGGGACGCCGCTGCCCCGGAGGGTGCCGATCAGGGTCAGGATGGCGAGGAAGGCGATCTCCCAGATCGCGGCCCGCACCGATGAGAAGAACCGCCACACCGCGCTGACGGCGACCTCCAGGGGCCCCGGGGACGCGCGGCGCCCCGATCCGGCCAGTGACGCGCTGGCGAGGCGGTCGGAGGGGGACATCCCTTCGGCGCGCAGGTCGGCTGGTGGTGTGGGGACTTCGACCATCGGGAGCCTCTGGGAGCGTGGTGTCCGATCAAACCGGGGTGTGCACGGAGGGAACGCGGGAGATCAGACGTCTGGCTCCCACGGTAGCCAGGGGGCGACCCGGACGATCTCAACGAAGAGCCGCTCGTAGATCCCCAGCAGCATGATCGCCCCGACGCCGATCAGGATCGCGCCGCTCACGGCCAGGACCAGGCCCATCCGCCGATTGATCGCCCGCAGCACCGTCGGCGAGGAACCGAGGGTGGCCGCGACGATCAGGAACGGGATCCCGAGGCCGAGGCTGTAGACCAGGAGCAGCAGGCCCGACCGTCCCACGTCGCCGGTCGACGCACCCATGGTCAGGATGATCCCGAGGATCGGCCCGATGCAGGGCGACCAGCCGGCGCCGAAGGCCAGGCCGATCACGAACGACGATGAGACGCTGGCGGCCTCGTTCCCGACATCGACGCGCCGCGTCCGGTCGAGGAACGGGATCTGGATCAGGCCGATCTGGCGCAGGCCGATCAGGACCAGCAACGCGCCCCCGAGCCGCACCAGCCAGATGCGATTCTGCTCGACGAACTCGCCAGTCGAGACCAGCGCCCCGCCAGCGCCGAGCGCGACCCCGAGCAGGACGAAGACGACCGAGAAGCCGCCGACGTAGGCCGCGGCGTTGGCGAGGATCGGGCCCCGCCGGACCCCGGGCGTCCCTGCCAGCGATACCCCGGCGATGCGGGCGAGGAAGACTGGCACCAGCGGCAGGACGCACGGCGAGGTGAACGAGAAGATGCCCGCAATCAGGGCCGCGAACCAGGTGACGTCATCAGCCATGCCGGAACCGTAGTCGCTGCGGCATGCAGCGTCAATCCGGACCGGGATGGGGGACTGGAAGGGGTTCCCGGCTGGCCGGACGACCCGATCCGCACGGGCGCGACCGTCCGGTGGCGAGCCGTCGTGGCCCACAGGGGGGACGACCGGGAGGGCCCGATCTGCGATAATGTATCGACATAACGCAGACGATGACGATCGGATGTCTCGGGGAGGATCTCGCGATGACGGACCAGGACCGGAGCGGTCCGATCTCTCCCGAGGCGGCCCGGGATAGTCGGGGCCGGCCGCCGCTGAACGAGCGGCTATACCGGACCGAGGCGATCGTGCTCGCCCGGCTGAACCTCGGTGAGGCCGACCGGATCCTGACCCTGTTCACGCCGCACTACGGCAAGCTCCGGGTGATCGCCAAGGGGGCCCGGAAGTCCCGCAGCAAGCTCGGCCCGCACCTGGAGATCTTCACGCGCTGCCAGCTCAATCTGAGCCGGGGCCGCGATCTCGACGTGGTGACGTCGGCGGAGACCGTCGACGCCTACCCGCCACTCCGTGACGACCTCGACGTCCTCGGTCATGCCAGCCACCTGGTCGAGCTCGTCGCGCGCCTGACGGAGGACCGGCAGGAGCAGGAGCGCGTCTACGATCTGCTGCGGGGCTCGCTGCGCCTCCTCGCGGACGGGGTCGAACCCTTCGCGGTGACGCGACACTTCGAGTTTACGCTGCTGGTGGCGCTGGGCTATCGACCGGAGCTGTACCGCTGCCTGGAGTGTGGAGAGCCGCTGGAAGCGACCACCAACGTCTTCAGCGCCAACCGCGGCGGGATGCTCGACATGGGTTGCCGCAGCGCCGACCCGCGGGCGGTGCCGGTCACCATCAACACCCAGAAGTACCTCCGGGAACTGGATCGGAACGGACTCGGCAACATCGTCAGGCTCCGGGTCCCGGACGATGCCCAGCGAGAGCTGGAGTCGCTGCTGGGCGGTTACCTGCGTCACCTCACCGAACGCGAGCTCAACAGCCTCGACGTCTGGCACCAGATCCAGCGAAACCTCGCGAGACATCCCGCCTCCGATGAGCCGGTCCCCCATCGCTAGGCGGACGGGCTCCGGTACTCCCAGACCGGGTCAGGCGCTGACTCAACCCTGATCCGCCATCGGACCCGGCGCGTTGCCCGCACCCGAGACGGTCTCGTCCATAAGGTCACGGACGAAGCGTCGTTCGGCCTGGCTCAGGCGGCCCTCGGCGATCGCC